>JAVFAP010000621.1:0-2865 GCA_034002445.1 bacterium
TGCCGGAAGACAAAGCGGCCGAATTGCGCTCGGTCGATCTGAGCGCGTACCAAGAAATGGAGTAAACCATGCAACACGAAAAAGTCCGGGATATCCTCATCGCCATCGGCCAGCAAGTCTGCGAAAAAGTACACCACAGCCTGGTGCATCAATCCATCGAAGAGTTGAGCGCAGTACATGAAGAAACCGCCGAAGACACCATTTACCAAATTGACCGCGATGTGGAATCCATCATCCTGCCTGCGTTAAGCCGCCATGCGGCCGAACTGAGAGGCATCATACTGATCGCCGAAGGCATCGGCGACCAAGAAACCGTGGTTCTGCCAGAGGCCATGCCCGCTGAAGCCACCGCCATCCGCATTCTCATCGACCCCATCGACGGGACCCGGGGCATTATGTACGACAAACGCTCCGCCTTCTTCCTGGCCGGAGCAGCGCCCAACCATGGACCGCAAACCTCCCTCCTGGATACCGAAGTAGCGGTCATGGTCGAACTGCCCACCTCACGCAGCGTGCTCAGCGATACCTTCTGGGCGATCAAGGGCCAAGGCGCCCACGGCTTCACCCGCAACCTGGAAACCCAGGTGGAAAAGAAACGGCCCATCACCCCCACCAAGTCCAGCACCATCCTGGGCGGATTCGCCCAAATCAGCCGCTTTTTCCCCCCCGGTAAGGATATTCTGGCCCAGATCGAAGAGAAACTCATCGCCACCCTTTTGCCAGAACCGCCAGAAAACCGAGCAATCATCTTCGAGGATCAATACATCTCCACCGGGGGGCAACTCTATGAAATGCTGGTAGGTCATGACCGCTTTGTCGCCGATCTGCGTGCCTCACTCTACCGGCGCCTGAAATCCGAGGGGCATTGGATCGGCCTCATCTGCCATCCCTACGATGTCAGTGCCCACCTCATCGGCATGGAGGCGGGCCTGACCATCACCGCCGCCGATGGTTCGCCCCTCAATCCACCCTTGGACACCACCCATCCCGTGGACTGGATCGCCTACGGCAATCCCACCATCCGTGCCCAGGTGGAACCCGTCTTGCAGCAACTTTTGCGGGATTATCATTTGACGACAAAGGAATAAACAAGCATGGACGCCAATACGCTGTCTTCATTCTTCCAATCCAGCCAGACCGTTTTTCCCGCTTCCGCCCCCGGCCGCCTGGATGTGATGGGCGGCATCGCCGATTACTCTGGATCGTTGGTCCTGCAAATGCCCATCAAGGAACGCACCAACGCCTGGGCCGCCCTGCGCCAGGATGGCATGATCCGGGTTTGCAGCCAGACCATCGCCACCGTAGGCCACGTCAGCGAAGCCCAGTATGCCTTGAACGACTTGGCGCCCCATCCCGACGCGATCGACTACGCCACGGTGCGTACCCGCCTCATGCAAAACCAAGAAGCAGGCTGGGCTGCGTATGTAATCGGCTGTGTACTGGTCTTGATGAAAGAAAAACAAATCCCCATCCCTGGGGTGGATATTCTTCTGGATTCCCAAGTCCCCATCGGCAAGGGGGTTTCGTCATCCGCCGCGATCGAGGTCGCGGTAATGCGCGCCTTGGCCGCCGCCCTGAACCTCTGTCTTGGGGACGTGGAACTGCCGGTGCTGGCACAGCGAGTCGAGAACTACATCGTGGGTGCACCCTGCGGAATCATGGATCAATTGGCTTCATACCTGGGTCGCGAAAACCGCCTCCTCCCCATTCTTTGTCAACCGCACGAAGTCCGTGATACCGTGGCCATCCCCAGCCCCCTGTGTTTTGTCGGCATTGACAGCGGCGTGCGCCACGCGGTCAGCGGAGCCTCCTATGGCGAGGTCCGCACCGCCGCGTTCATGGGCTATTCCATAATCGCCCAGGCCGAAGGGGCCAGCCGCGAAAGCCTGACGCAGGTCCGAAAAACCGGACGTTTCGATTCCTTCCCCTACCAGGGGTATCTCGCCAATATCGATCCTGGCCTCTTCAAAATCCGCTACGCCTCCTTGCTGCCGGATTCGATGAGTGGCCAGGATTTCTTGGACCGTTATGGCGAAACGATCGACACGGTGACGGCCATTGAACCGCACAAAACCTATGCCATCCGCGACTGCACCCGCCACCCGGTGGGGGAAAATGCCCGCGTGACCCGCTTTGCCAACCTGCTGCAATCACTCCATACCCCCACACTGATAGCAGCGGACCGCAAGAAAGCCTATATAGCACTAGGAGAATTGATGGTGGGTTCGCATGAGAGTTATTCCGCCTGCGGCTTGGGCTGCGAAGCCACCGACGCGATTGTGCGTGCGGTTCAGGATGCTGGGCCCGATCAGGGTGTCTACGGTGCCAAAATAACCGGCGGGGGCAGCGGGGGAACCGTCTGCGTTCTGTGCGAGGGGGAGACAGGAATCGAAACCGCAAAAACAATCACTCAAACCCACGCCCAGCGGTTTGGGATTGAACCCTATCTCTTCCAAGGCAGCAGCGAAGGCGCCTGCTGGAGTTGAACCGCCAAGGATCCACAGACTCCACAAGTTCATCGCATTGTAACCTTTTAGCCAACTGAAGAAACGGCTGGTGGAAAAGGTGGTAATTCCACTTTAATTTCGAAACAGAATTGTCTCATTCCTATTGACACGTTCCGACGCATCTGTAGCTTCAATGGGGCCACTGATTTTCATCAGTGGAAATCAAACATGTCTAGAAAAATATGGTGTAGATAACCCATTGCTTCAATGGGGCCACTGATTTTCATCAGTGGAAATTTCATCGTTGAATTCCCGAAAGTACACAATCAAGGCACGCTTCAATGGGGCCACTGATTTTCATCAGTGGAAATTTGATTTACACGGCGGTCACGAGGGCGCAGAAGATCTGCTTCAATGG
>JAVFAP010000622.1:0-2854 GCA_034002445.1 bacterium
CATTTCAAAATTCGGGATAATAATTTTCTGCACCATGGGGAATTCTTTACCTCATCTCAAAAAAAACTGGGCTTGGTAATCTGGGCGGTGTACTGCTGCCAATCGTTTTTGATCTTGTTGACTTGGCGCAAGATCACGATGGAGATCGGTTGCCGGGCGGGCAGGGTTTGGGATAGTTTTTTTAAATCGCCCAAATTATTGATCTTGGTTTGATTGATCTGTGTGATGACATCGCCCCGTCGCAAGCCTGTTTCCATGGCCTCTGTATTTTGACCAATGCTATGGATGATCAGACCCTTATATTTTTCGGAAATCTTATACCACCGTCGGTAGGGATTATCGATTTCCTGAATGTCCATCCCCATCCATTGGATCCGTTCCACTGTGCGGGGAGGGATGCTGATTGAAATCGTACGCTTGGCTCCCTCGCGGATGATATCCAAGGGCAGAACCGAGCCGGTATGTTCTTCTAACTGAATTTGGTAATCGCTCTCTTTTTCAATCGGACGGCCGTTGACATGGGTGATGATGTCCGCCCGCTGTAATTTTTCATCCGAGATGCTGCCGGGGATGATTTCCGCGACCACGATCCCGCTTAGCACCTGATCTTTTAACTGGGGATAAAATTTCTTGTAATAATGATCGAGATAAGGGCTCATTTCCTGGATTTCGATCCCCATGCGGTCTTCCAAGGAGAGGATATCCCTGACCCAGTAATCGTAAATTTTCCGTACCCGCGCCACGGGGATGGCAAAGCCAATGCCGACGGAACCACCCGAGGGGGAGAGGATGGCGGTATTGATGCCAATGAACTCCGCGTTGATGTTCACCAGGGGGCCACCGCTGTTGCCTTGGTTGATATCGGCGTCGGTCTGGATCAGGTTGTAGAGCCGTACACCGTTTTCTTCTTGGATGGAGCGGTTCAGGGCGCTAATGATGCCTTGGGTTACTGTGAATGGTTGCCCGAGTGAACTCCCCACGCCGATTACTGTTTCGCCGATCATTAAATCATCCGAACGCCCCCAGGGCAAAAAGGGGATATCGGGGTTTCCTTCCAATTTCAAAATGGCGACATCCGCTTTGGGATCGGCGCCTAGGACATACGCCTCGTATTGTTCCTTTTGCGAATAGAGATTGACGAAAATTTTGTCCGCGGTTCCCAGATCATACTCGATCACATGGTTGTTGGTGATCACATAGCCGCCTTCCACGATCACACCCGAACCCAAGCCTTCCATCTTGTAGGTCTCTTCCCGTGGTTTGAACATGGGCCGGGAGGGATTGAAGAAATCATCGAATGGCGTCCGGAACAAATGATCCATGGGAGAGCGGTACTGGACCGTGATTTCCTTGGATGTACTGATGTTTACCACGGCCGGTAACACTTTCGCCACCGCTTCCACCACAGGGGTGCGGCGATCGTACGCGCCAGCCTGTGTGGCACACCATACCATCGAAAGCAACGCAGCCCCGCTCAACAGGCGGCGCGTGAATGGGAAAGAAAATTGAGTAGCCATCGTCTTGAATCGTCTCATTATGCTTTCTCCCTTCCAGCAAGGAGTATTCCAATTTGAGAATTTGGATTTAATATGCTGAAAAATATGAGGTTATATAATCCATGCGCGGACGCAGGCCGTATGACCCACAAGCCCTTGAGCCATATTGGCGCGTATGCCTCAGCCTATAGAACGGAAGGTGTGCCAAAAACGGTATTCAGAAATCGAGGGAGAGTTTTTTGAAAGATAATTGGAAAGGAAATGGAGGGAAGGGGGCCTTGAGGCCCCCTTTCGCATGTCATCAAATGCGGCTGAGGTACGCCGTGATTGCGCTGTCATAAGCGCTGGTGTGGGAGAATGCTTTGGTGGCCAGCGTTTTGCGGGTATTGTACGAAATACCGCCTTGGTGATTGAGTTCCTCGATAACCAAGGCGTAATCCGCGGGATCGGTGATGACGGTGACGGATTGAAAATTCTTGGCGGCGGCGCGAATCATGGTTGGCCCGCCGATATCTATGTTTTCGGTCGCGAGGTCGACGGTCACATCCGGCCGGGCGATGGTCTCTTCGAAGGGGTATAAGTTCACCACGACCAAGTCGATGGATTTGATCCCGTGTTTTTGGGCTTCCGCCATTTGGGCCGGATCCTCTCGCTTGAACAGCAGGCCGCCGTGGATTTTAGGATGGAGGGTTTTGACCCGCCCTTCTAGCATCTCCGGTGAGCCGGTGTAATCGCTGACTTCTTGGTATTGAATCCCGGCGGCTGTTAGTGCCTTGCCGGTGCCTCCCGTGGAAAGGAGATGCACTCCCTTGGCCTGCAAGGCCTTGCCCAGGGTTTCAATCCCTTCCTTCTTGAACACACTCAAAATAGCCTGCCGAATGGGTATGATATCCATCACATTATCCTTCTCTGATGATTTATGGATTCCATGGGGAGTCCCGGCGAAACGCACGGGAGTATATCCTCATTTCTTGGATTGCAAACGGTTTAAATACCAATGAATATTCTTTTTGAGGGGCGCCGTGGGATTTTTTTGGCTGGCCGCGATAAAGCATTCGCGGGCGCGGGGCAGGGTGTTGGTGTCTTGGGCAAGATAATGCCCCACTCCCTCATTGTAATAGAAATCGGCGTGGTCGGGGTATAGGCGCTGCCCGGCTTGGGATAGTTCAACCAGCATCCCGTAATCTTTTTTGGTGAAATAGATATCACTCAGGGATTTAATCGTCGGCGCCGAGGTATCCTCGATGGTCCGGATAAAGAACTCTTCCGCAAAATCCAGCCAGTTTTTCTGTTTGTAAGCGGTGAGAAGATCGTTTTGCAATTTGGGATTGGATGGCTCTTTTTTAACCTCGTTTTGC
>JAVFAP010000623.1:0-2849 GCA_034002445.1 bacterium
GTCGGCTATCGTTGCCAGTTTGAGCGCCTGGGGTATTTCTGCAGTGACCCGGACAGCACGCCCGAACGCCTGGTCTTCAACCGCACCGTCGCCTTGAAGGATTCGTGGGGTAAGCAGCAAAACCGCTAAGTGCAGATGAATTCATGATGAAATCCAGAGGGTTCGCGGGCTGTGGTATCGGCTCCGGGCCCTCTTTTCAATCTCCTCTCTTGCGAATAAGACCAATTTATTTCCAATAACAGCCAAGGGAAAAAAAGGGCATGGACAGCACAACCATCCATTCCAAAGAGCCGAACCGCGCGCTCCACCGCTGGTTCAGTCCCGATTATCCTTACCATTTTATTAATACAGTGTTTGTTCTGTCCCGCCTCCTTTTCTATGCCAGCGGCGCCCGCTTCGATATCTCACGGATGGAGACATTGCATCAACTCTTGGACCCGGTCCTGCTCCAAACCGACCTCCTCCGCAGCCTTTTCTACCAGCACAACCAGCCCCCCTTGCTCAATTTTCTGCTGGGGCTTTGCTTGAAAACGTTTCCAAACCATGTCGCCCTGGTGTTCGGCCTTGTCTTTTTGGTCTTGGGGCTCGCGATGATCAACAGCCTGCTCTATCTCTTGCTGCGGTATGGCGTGTCCGCCCGGCTGAGTGCTGGATGTGTTGTCCTCTTTACCATCAGCCCCGCCTGTTTGCTCTATGAAAATTGGTTGTTTTATACCCATCTCAATGCCGCATTACTCGTTTATTCGGTATTTTTTCTGTTTCGCTACGTAGAGACCAGCCACCGCGGCTACGGCTTCGCCTTCTTCTTGACTCTGGCCGCGATCGCCATCTTGCGTAGCGTGTTTCACTTGGTGTGGTTTGGCGCGGCGGTGGCCCTGCTGTTGGGCTATCATCGCCGAAAGTGGAGAGAAATCCTGGCCCTGGCCTTGATTCCCTTTGTGCTGATCGTGGCCTTGTATGCGAAGAACAGCATGATATTTGGCTTTTTCGGCAGTAGTTCTTCCTTCGGAATGCATTTCTCCAAGGTGGCGATCCAACTCCTGCCCGAAGCGCAGCGGAACGCCTTGCTGCGGGATGGCAAAGTCTCTCCCCTGGCCGCTATCCAACCGTTTTTGGATTTCAGCACCTACAAGCCCTTTTTCGGCCCACTGCATAAAACCAATATTCCCGTGCTGGATGACCCCTGCAAAGCGTCTGGGGCTCCCAACATGAACCACCTCGCCTATGTCACCCTCGCCAAGAAATACCAGCAGGATTCCATGGCCGCAGTGAAAGCCTACCCCGGCCTCTATGCCAAAAATGTATGCCTCAATGTCTATCAGTACATGATGCCGACTGACTATTACTACTTTATTCACGTCAACCGTATCTGCATCTACCCCTACGCCCGGCTGTTTGACCAGGTAATCTATGGGCATATTCTGGAAAATTTTGACCTGAACCTGCTCAATCTCAATTTCAAGCGTTTTTTCCCCTCCTTTCTTCTCCATGCCGGCTTGTTTATTCTCGCCGCCTACGCCCTCTTGCTTGGATTTTTTGCTTGGCGCTGGAAAGCCTATCTCCCCACTGGCACTGCCCGCAACGCGATCAACGCGGCTATCGCCTTTATGATAATGAATCATCTGTACGTTACGATCCTGGTCAACCTCGTGGAATGCAACGAAAACAACCGCTACCGTTACCTGATCGAGCCCCTGACCTTTGTCTTGATGGGGATCTGTTTGCACCACTTGCTGCCCCGTATCCGCCCCTGGTTCCACAAAAAACTGTGGTGAGCCTGCCGTACCCCATCCCCAAACCGGAATCTATGCTCCCCAATAAAACGAGGGCACGGTAACCGTGCCCCCCGGGGAATGCTGTACATTTTTCCGCTGCCTGCCCGCCTGGGGCCTGCCCGGCTATTCTTTAAAAATCTTCCGCTGGATCTGCCGTTGGCTTTTCTTCCCGGCGGCATGATCCGCCAACGCCTGCTCCACTTCCAGCGTCAAGAGTTCGGTGAACGATAGCGCGGGTTCCGCCTTTTCCCACAGGTAATAGGCCAGCGAGCCGGGTAGGGTATTGATTTCATTGAAATACACCTGGTTGTCGCGACGGTCCACTAGAAAATCGAACCGCACCGCCCCCCGGCAATCCAGAATTCCATACGCCTTCAGCGCGAAGGCTTTCACTTCATCCTTCATCGCGGCGGGCACATCCGCCGGATCGATATCCCGCTGCAACGAGGCCATCCCTTGGCCCGAACTGGCGATTTTTTTGTTGCCCTTCAGGTACTTTTGCTCAAAGGTCAAGACCTTGTCTTCCCGCATGGGCCGTTCCACCGCCGAAACCCGGCTTGGATTGCCATACAGGACCGAGACATTCAACTCGAAGAAATCTTCCAGTAAGGGCTCAACCATCACTTGCCGGTCGAAGGGAAACGCGCCCGCTAGCGAGATCATCAACTGTTCTTTGTCCATGGCAGACGAAACTGCCACGCTGGACCCCAGGTTGCAGGGTTTGACGATCAACGGCAAGGGCAGGATTTCCATAATCTTGTCCGTCAGCGTGTCTGACTGCAGTGGATCCCATTCGCTGCGGTCTAAGAATAAATCGGGCAGGACGGGGATCCCCTGGCTGCTTAGCAGTTGCTTGCAAACGTGCTTGTTCATGCCGATCGCGGCGGCACGCACGCCACAACCCGTGTAGGCCGCTCCCATGAACTCCAACGCCCCCTGGATGCAGCCATCCTCGCCATACGTGCCGTGAAAAGCAGGGAAAAAGACATCCACCGGGTACTTCGCCTGCATCGGCTTGGCAAACAGGCCACCCTTCTGGGGTAGCGAAACCAGCTGCGGTTCGGGATCGCACAC
>JAVFAP010000624.1:0-2848 GCA_034002445.1 bacterium
TGACCAGCAAGACCACATTTGATCCCCGGGTGCGGCAGTACATCACCCCGCAGCGGGTGGTGTGGTTTTCGAATGATGAGACAGCGGTAGTCGAGAATCCTGAAAGTTTACTGGAAATGTGGTCCGGGCAGGTGACGTTGGATGCCCACGATCCCTGCGTATTGCGTACCCAGGGTAAGCCAGCGGGGATTTTGTTGGATTTTGGCAAAGAACTGCAAGGTGGCGTGCAGATTATGGGCTGGCATTCCAAGGGGAACAAGCCCGTGCGGTTGCGGGTGCGCTTTGGGGAATCGGTCAGCGAAGCGATGAGTGATCTGGGCGGGGAGAAGAACGCCACCAACGATCATGCCATCCGCGATCAGGAATGCCTGTTGCCCTGGCTGGGCGTGACTGAGATAGGCAATACCGGGTTCCGCTTTGTGCGCATCGATCTGCTGGATGAAGACAGTTTCGTGCAACTCAAGAATGTCCGCGCCATCTTCATCTATCGGGATCTGGAGTACAAGGGTACGTTCCGCTGCAACGACGAACGGTTGAACCAAATCTGGGATACCGGAGCGTACACAGTGCATCTCAATATGCAAGACTACCTGTGGGATGGGATCAAGCGGGATCGGTTGGTGTGGATTGGCGATATGCACCCCGAGACTATGACGATTTTCAGTGTGTTCGGCGCGCAGGATATCATCCCAGCCAGTTTGGATTTGATCCGCGATGAAACGCCGCTGCCCAAATGGATGAACGGCATCTCGTCCTACTCGATGTGGTGGGTGCTGATCCATCATGAATGGTATTTGTACAATGGGGATGTGGATTATTTACAAGATCAAAAAGCGTACATGACCGGACTTCTGCAGATGTTAGCGGAGCAGGTGGGCCCGGATAACAGAGAAACCATGCCGGAAGGCCGGTTTTTGGATTGGCCCAGCAACGCCAACCCAAAGGCGATCCACGCCGGGTTGCAATCGCTGCTCATTATGACGCTGGAAGCCGGGGCGACGATCTGCGATGTGCTGGAAGAGCCCGATCTGAAAGCCACCTGTTTGGCCTCGGTAGAAAAACTACGCCACCATGTCCCCGACCCGAACGGCAGTAAACAAGCGGCGGCCTTGATGGCCTTGGCGGGTCTGGCGGATGCGCAGGCAATGAACCAGAATGTGATGGCGGTGGACGGGGCGCAACGGATGTCGACCTTCTACGGCTACTATGTCTTGCAAGCCCGAGCGAAGGCGGGGGATTACCAAGGCGCGCTGGACGCCATCCGGACTTACTGGGGCGCTATGCTGGATCTGGGTGCGACGACGTTTTGGGAAGATTTTGACCTGAACTGGACAGTCAACGCCGGGCGCATCGATGAACTGGTGCCGGAAGGCAAGAAGGACGTGCATGGCGATTATGGCAATTACTGCTACCTGGGTTTCCGGCATAGCCTGTGCCATGGCTGGGCATCGGGCCCAACCGCCTGGTTGACCGAGCATGTTCTAGGCGTGAAGGTAACGGCGCCGGGCTGCAAGGCAATCACCATCCAGCCGAACCTGGGGGATTTGCAGTGGGTAGAAGGGACCTATCCCACTCCCTACGGGCTGATTTACCTCAAGCATGTGAAAGCGGCGGACGGGAGCATTCAGTCTGAAATCAACGCGCCGGATGAAATTCAGATTACCCGAAATTGATGTTTTTAAGTAATCAACTTTCCACAGGCCCTCATGGTTGATGTGTTTACCCATGAGGGCCTGCGATTCAATCATTCCATCAATGTCGTATTGTATACTGTTGAGGAAACTGTCTAAAATGGAGAAGAATGGCTGATGAAGAATCGATTCCAGTATTTTTTCCTTCCTGTCCTCTGTTTGGTCGTGAGTTTTTCAACCCTGGCGGCGGCGCAATCCACTCATGCAATCGATCCGCAAACCTTGGATGCATGGGCCGCTCCCTATCGTGGGTGGCATTATTACCCTGAGTATGTCATTCAGCCCAATCCCGGTATTTCGGGTTATGATCAGATTGACCGGGTGGATGTGCCCACGGTGTATCAGATCCCTGACGATTCCTCCTACTACATGAGTTTTGTCGGTTTTGACGGCCAGGGATATCAGTCGTTTGTTGCCCAGAGTGAGGATTTGCTGCACTGGTCTACCCCACGGTTGGCGATGGGATTTGGCCCCGAAGGGGAATTCGACCATGGCGGCCGGGTGATTGGCGCATTCTTGTATGAATCATACGCGATTGACGCGCCTCGGGTGCTGAAGGCGATTCAAGGGAAATATTGGACGCTTTATGGGGCGTATCCCCGGCAGGGCGGCTATGAACTGCGCCCCGGTTCGGAGGGGATTGCTTCCAGTGCCGATGGCTTGGTTTGGCAGCGGGCAAAGGACGAGCCCATTCTCTCGGTCGATCAAGCCGAGTGCGGGGAAGGGGAGAAGGATTGCATTTACCAGCCCTGGCTGGTGGAGCACGTAGGAAAATACTATAATTTTTATAACGCGGCGAACGGTTCGATCGAACAGACCGGCCTGGCGTTTTCTTCCGGGATGCTTGAATGGTCACGGTATCCTCACAACCCGATCTTGCGGAACACCCCGGATGGCTATGATGCCCAGTTTTGTTCGGATCCCAAGGTGTTTTGGGATAAGGACCACTGGGTGATGTTTTATTTCGGGGTAGGGAAGGGTGGGGCTCATATTATGGCCGCGTTCTCCAGGGATTTGGTTCATTGGACGGTTCATCCCGAGCCGCTGTACAAGGCGGGCGGGCATCCTGGCGGGCTGGACGCGACCTATGCCCACAAAATTTCGCTTGTCTATAATCCAGCGAATGATACCTACTACATGTACTACTGTGCGGTAGG
>JAVFAP010000625.1:0-2847 GCA_034002445.1 bacterium
CTATGAATCGGCATACCGCACTCTGCATCTTCCTTCTGTTCCTCCTGGGCCTGGCCCCGCTGTCTGGCGTGGCGGAAGCCCCTGTTCCCGAGCAAGTCTACCGAGGCGATCTGATCGCCTACCCCGGCCCCTGGGCGTTCCAGCTGGGCCGCTCATCCATCATTCTGGTCAACGATCAGGATCTGCTCGACCTGACCGATCCCGAAAAAAAAGTCGATCTGAGCACCTCCTACAACCAGTATATTTCCAGCCTGCGCGAAATCTGCGAGCACGCCCAGCGCGCGGGGCATCAGACCTTGATCATCGCCTTCGATCAGTTCTTCAGCCAATACCGACCCGGCCAGGTCACCCCGCGCCAATGGATGCCGGATATGGATGAGTACATCGAAAAAATCGCCGCCATCAGCCATTTTGCGGCACAATATGGCTTGGGCTTGGAACTCAGCCTGCTCAGCCCGCTCGAAATCGGCCCCACTTACGCGAAGCGCACTGGAGAATCCGGCCAGTGGCTGCACTACCGCAAGGGACTGCGCGACCCCGAAACCGGGGCCTACAGCGTTCAACTGTGGCAGCAGAAGAAATGGGCCAACAACAAGGGCGCGGTCCATCTGGAAGAAGCGGGCGTGCGGGTCTTCGCCTTTAAAGAGCGGCGCATCAGCGGCACCCCCTACATCGCCGTCGATCCAGAGGGGATCGTGGATATCTCCGCCACCGCCAAGGTCGAAAAATGGCCATCGCTGGCCGTGGACCGGGGCGACTACCGCGCGGAACGTATCCGCATCCATGGCGAAGGCATGACGGACATCGGCCCGCTGGACCGGGTTGTGGTCGTCCAGCAATACAAAACCCCCGAAATGGATTATTTCAGCCCCAACGCCCTGCCCTTCTTGAAAACCCTGGTGGATAAATACGTCGATGCCGGGGTGAAACTCAACGCCCTCTACTCGGACGAAATGCATATCCAGCAGGATTGGGGGTATTTCAACCATCACGACAACGGCGAACTGGCGGTGCGTTATGTCAGTGCGGGCTTCGCCAAGGCGTTCGCCCAGGCCTATGGCCAAGAGTACACCGATCTGGCCAAATACGCCCTCTACTTTGTCTATGGTCAGGAAGACACCCGCAGTGATACCCTGGCAAAATTGCCCATGATGCATGTCTTCGGTGACAGCCCCGAGGCGATCCGCCAAACCGCGCTCTTCCGCTCCCGCTACTACAGGATGCTGCAGGATGGGGTTGTCGATCTGTTCACCGAGGCCAAGCGTCACGCCGAGCAGCGCTATGGCTTTCTGCTCCACTCCCGCGCCCATGCCACCTGGGCCGAAAGCCCCACCATCGACCAATGGGAAGGTGGCCAGGGCGGTTCTTACAGCCGTAATTACGAATACACCAGTGATTTCCTCTGGTCCAACACCGTCCATCAGTCCGCCGCCGCCTGCTCGGATTATTTCAAATGGGGCGAGTTCCTCACCGGGACCGGCAACGACCATTGTGAGTGCGGATGGCTGGACCGCAACTACACCGGCATCGCCCTAGCGGCTTCCACCGGTATTCTCAACGAAATCCCCCACTCCTACGCCGCCCACTGGGGCATGCCCTCGGTGCTGTGGCAGCGACGCATGAACCTGGTCAGCGCCGCCGGGGCCTGTGGCGCCGCCCCCTTCACCCTGGTGCAGGACAGCCAGCACCGCGACACCGATGTCCTTACCCTCTACCCCATCGACCTGGTCAGCGTGGACGAGGGCTTCGGCAGTTGGATGACCCAGTACGCCTACTGCAACTACATTACCCAAGATAAATTATTGGAAAAAGCCACCGTAAAGGATGGGATCCTCGCGCTGGCAGGCCGCGCCTTCACCACCCTCACCATCGCGTTCGAGCCATTCCCCGATCCCGCCTTGTTACACCTCATCGCGGACTTTACCGAACAGGGCGGCCGTGTGATCTGGAGTGGTCCTCCTCCCGTCCTCAGCCGCGAAGGCAAACCGATCCTCGATGAATGGACGGCCCTCTTCGGGATTACGTACCAGCCCAGCCGGAACGAAGGGCAGAACGCCGTGGGCCAGATGGTGACCTTCCATGGGAAACTAGTAGCCATCCCGCCCCAAACGATCCTCACCCATTTTCTGATCGATCACATCTACCCCGTCCAGCCTGGCGAGGGTGTGCAGACGGTCGCCACGGTCAACCAGCGGGTGGTGGGGACGACAAAATCCCTGCCCAACGGCGGCTCCCTGACTTTCCTGGGCTTCCGTCCCCGCGATGATCAGGCGCAGAGCCTGGGCTACGACATCCGCACCTGGTTCGATATCCTCTCCACCCTGGGCGCTTACCCGCCCTCGGGAAAATTCCCCGGTGTCAACGACAATCCGGATTATCTGTCCCGCACGGGGGATTCCTTTGTCAACCGCTTCCCCAACGGCACGATCGCCCTCGCCCCGCACCTCAAAACCTTGGTCGAAGACTGGCCCGGCGGTTTCGCCCGCAATGAGGAAGAAGACAAAAAAGTGTTGGACCAGCTCAACCTGCCCCCCAGCCAGATCAGCCTGCAAGAGGCGAAAATCAACGGGCATACGGTCACCTATGAGGGCTCGCACGTGGTGGCGTTCCGCCTGGATTCACAGGGAAACCTGCTCGCCTTCGCCGGCCACGATTGCACCAGCATAACCCTGGATGGCCGTACCTTCACTCTGGCCGAGAAGCCCTTGGGCCTCATCGCCTTTGCGCCCGTCCCCGCCGAGCGCCAGGTGGAACAGGGCGCGGCCTACGTCGCGCTGGTGCATGGAGTGGGTGATATCACGCTCCCCATTCCGGGCCTTGCCTCCGGCGCCACCTGTTATGCGCAAG
>JAVFAP010000626.1:0-2838 GCA_034002445.1 bacterium
CCGCGCCAAAGATATGGGGGATGGTTTTGTTCACTTGGGCACAGACTTGCAGAACCGGGGTGGTCAGCGTCACCAGATAATCGTACTTGAGCCGCACCACATCCTGGGCGATGGATTGGGCCATGGGAAATTCGTTTTGGGCATTCTTGCGTTCTATAGCGATATCCAGGCGAGCGTTGATCTCGCTCTGTTGGATTTCATCCACCAGGGCATCGGCCGCGTCCAGAATCATGGGGGTATCGCTGAAGACAACCAGTGCCAAGCGCACTTTTTTGCGTTCAGTCACCGCGGCTGGCTTTTTCGCCTCGTGGGTGCCATCGTAAAGAGCGGTTATTTTTTCTTTTATGGAATCGGGAATCGCGATCCCGAGCGAATTCGCGACAAGGGAATTCAGCCCGATGGTCAATTTGGTATACATCTGGAAGGGAATATCCTTGGGGTCTTCCCCTTTGAGGATCCGGTCCACCAGATGGGCTGATTTAATTCCACTATCGGTGTAGTCATAACCCAACACGCCAAACGCCCCGTCCGCCAGCCGTTCCACATCACTCATGAAGATCGGAATCTTGCGGGAGGTGGCGACTTTGACAATCGATTCAAACGCAGAATAGACGATATTGTCCGGCGCCAGCACAAAGGCGCCGATATTCTTCTCGACGAGCGAAGCCGCCGCCTGGTAGACATCCGCCGAGGAGGTAACGGTAGTCCCAACGAATTCCGTATTGGGATAGGCTTTGACGGCTTCTTGTAATTGCCCTACGTTATACACCGCGTTGGCCTGGGAGGGATCCCACATACACCCGATCCGCAAGGAGCCGGGGAAAAACGTCTTGACCAGTTCCATGGTTTGATCCATGGGCACGCCGCCATAGACCCCGGTCACATTGGGCAAGTGATGGATTTCATCCGTGCCCGCGTTGATCAAAAAGGGATTGGCAACCGTGGCGAAAACGATGGGTTTGTCCTTGATTTTGTTGATCGCGGCCTGGGCGCAGGGGGTGGAGATGGGGACCACGATATCCACACCATCCTTGATGAACTTATCCAGGATGGAATTGACGATCGGTAGTTCTCCATTGGCGTTTTCGACATACAGGGTGCACGTTTCGCCGTCCCGGTAACCCAAGTTGCGCATTTCTGCGATAAAACTATCCCGGGTAATATTGAGCAGCCCATGATCGGACACCTGCACAACACCAATGCGCGGCCCCTGGACCTTGTCCTCCGATCCGCGCCAAACCAAGGAACCCACAATACCAAAAATCAAAAGGGCACTGATTCCGGCATACACCAATTGGTTCACCGTTCCCAACTGCCGGAACCAAGACAGAAGCCCCTTGCCTTGGGCCATCTTTTGCGAGACGACCAGCGTCAGCAACACAAAGACCGCTGTGAGTAATTTCAAATCGATTGGGTTCATCCCCACAAACAAGGCCACCGCGATCATCAGGCGGAACAGGACCGCCCCCAGGATCACGCTCAACACCTTGGCGGTCATGGAGCGCATCCACAATACCGACTCGCCGATGATGACCGATGCCAACCCAATCACGATGGTCCCGATCCCCATCTGGATATCGGCGAAGCCCTGGTATTGCGCCACACAGCCACCCGAGAAGCCGACCAGGCCGTTGGCCAAGGCCACGCCTAGAATCTTCATTCGGTTGACGTTCACCCCCGCCGCCGCCGTCATGTTGGGATTGTTGCCGGTCGCCCGCATCGACAAGCCCAGATCCGTTTTGAAAAAGAACGAAACCAACAGCCAAAATCCAATCATCACTCCGCCAAGAAGCAACACGATCCAGATTTCCGGATGCAGGCCGGGATTGATTTTTTGAAAATAGGTAAGAAAGGTGGTTTCACCCAACAAGGGCAGATTCGATCGCTCCATGATATGCAGGTTGATCGAATACAGCCCTGTCATCACCAAAATCCCTGCCAATAGTCCATTGATGGCAAACCGGGTGTGGATGAGAGCCGTCACCGAACCGGCGGCCATCCCAGCGGCAAACGCCACCAGCAGGGCAAAGGCTGGATTCCAGCCCGCGATCAACGCCACCGCCGCGACCGCCGCCCCGGTGGTGAAACTGCCATCCACAGTGATATCCGGGAAATCAAAAATCCGAAACGTCAGAAAAATCCCCATCGCCATGAAGGCGTAGAGAAAGCCTAAATTGATCGCTCCAACCCAAAGTTCCATAATGCTCCCTATTCTAAGTCGATCAGGCCCACAAGCCCGCTGCTGAACAGCGACTGCCCCAATACATGCTGGACCTTGTACACGTTCATCTCGGTCAGAACCCGCTTCAATTCATGGGAGAATTGCTCCAGATTTTTGGTGAGCGGTTCTTGCTCAAACACCGCGCCGTGGAAGTGGTAATCTTGATCCCGACCCAGCAGGGCGGGAAACCCAGGCCCCGCCGCTTGGCGATCGCGCACACAGAGGCCAGAAGCGGCCACGATGTGGTTGATCTCACTGGGCTCGATGGGGAAATTCATCCATTCCGCAAAGTGCTCGGGCTCGAAGATGGAAGCGCCATCCATCGGTTTGTTCTCTTGGATGGGAACTTGACGCAGGTTCATTCCCCACAATCCCTTGCTTTCCGCCAACAGCACCATCCCCACTTGGTTGGCTTGGGTAAGTGTCAATATTTTTTTGGTGAGATCCGCCAGGGTGATGAATGGCTCTGGAGCCTCGAACGCAACCAGCGTTGAAAACGCGCCATTAAACTGAAACCCATGCAGAAATTTGTATTCCAGGGCCGCGCTTTCCTCCTGACACAGCATAAAATCCACGGCAGGATGTTTGACCGCGGGATAGAAGAAGAAATTATGGTT
>JAVFAP010000627.1:0-2834 GCA_034002445.1 bacterium
AATCGAATCGTTTTATTATCAAGAATCGGCCAAAATCCAATCCATTCAGATAGGTCTTTTAGAGAATTCAGAGGATCTCCACCTCCCATCGCGATACAATGGCCAGGATGGCACTTATCCCTCGTCCAGCGCGGGGTTTCCGGTTTTCTGATTTTTGCAAAAGGCTTAGATGGAATGCAATGATCGAGTCTTCACCATGGATAGAAACCCATTACCAATGGCTCCGGAACGCCGCGAGCAAATTCAATCCCTGGCGGTACGCCTGGGGTGCCCCAGCATAGACATTAATTTATTGAATCTCGCCTTAAGCCATAGTTCGTACGCCAACGAGGACGATATCTGCGAGAACTATGGGAATGAGCGCCTGGAATTTCTGGGCGACGCCATCGTAGGCTTTGCCATCACCGAGTACCTGTATCAAGAATACCCCGAACTGCGCGAAGGGCAACTTTCGAAGATCAAATCCATCGTGGTGAGCAAGCGCATCCTGGCGCAACGCACCACCGTACTGGGCCTGGGGGAATATCTGTTGCTCGGAAAGGGAGAGGAACAAACGGGGGGGCGCTACCGGTTTTCCATCCTGGGGAACCTCTTCGAGAGCGTGGTGGGCGCCATTCATCTCTCTTGCGGGATAGAAATTTCAAAAAAATTTGTGCTGGATCAACTAATCGAGGAGATCGAGAAAGCCGCCCGGGGCGAGAGTATCATCGATTACAAATCGAAACTGCAGGAACTGGTGCAGCGAGAGTTCAGTGTGCTGCCCTCGTACCGTTTGATTTCCGCAATCGGGCCGGATCATGACAAGGATTTTATCATCGAGGTTTATATCCGTGACCGCTGCATCGGGCGGGGTGAAGGGAAGAGCAAGAAGCGGGCGGAGAAAGCCGCCGCCGCGGATGCGCTGGAATACTTGGAGTCCTCGTAAGAATGGGGGAGTGGCATGAAGGTTTTGCCCTTCTATTTACCGCACCAGGGATGCCCGCACCAATGCGTCTATTGTAACCAGCCGCTGATTATCAACACGCCATCGGAAGAGGCCCAGTGGGGGGAACGGCTGGACCAGTTGCACCGAGTGGATCCCCGCACGCCGTGGGAGATCGCGTTTTATGGAGGAACCTTCAGCGCCCTGCCTCGGGAAACGATCGAACGCTGCCTGGCCACTGTCCGGCCCTATCTCGCCCTGCCCCATGTGGTGGGGGTGCGCATCTCCACCCGGCCCGATTCTCTCAATGGGGCAATGCTGGACTGGCTCCAAGCCCAGGGGGTGACAACGATCGAACTGGGCGGAGAAAGTTTTGACGACAGGGTGTTGAGAAAAGCCGCGCGGGGGCATACCCAACAGCAATTCCTCGATGCCTGCCATGCCATCCAAAGCCGGGAGATTCGGTTGGGATTGCACCTGATGTGTGGTTTGCCGGGCCAAAGCGAAGACTCGTGGCGGGAAACCATCGCCACCGCGGTGGATATCCAGCCCGATATGGTGCGTTTCGCGCCAACCCTCATTTTGAAAGATACCCCTCTCGAACAACTGTATCGCCAAGGCCGCTACACTCCCCTGCCCTATGCGGAGGCGCTGGACCAATGCGCCCATGCGTATTGCGCGTTCTTTTTGGAGAAGATCCCCATCATCCGGGTGGGGCTGGCGCTTTCGGATCCATGCGGAGATGGGGTGGATAAACTGGTGGCCGGGCCCTGGCACCCCGCCTTACGGCATGAAGTCGAATCGTTGCTGGTCCGCCGCCGGATCGAGGCGGCGCTGCGAGAATCGACGGAAACCACGATCCGCATTCATCCCAAGGATTTATCCATCACCCAAGGCGGCAAGCGGTGCAATCTGACTTATTGGCGAGTACAATTAAGCCGCCCCGTTACCCTCAGCAGGGATGAAGAGCAACCACGAACAACCTTTTCGCTAGGGAACAGGGGCTACTCTTTGTTTCTCGAGGGATGATGACCAGTTCAGGACGGATTCTTGCGATCGATAACGGCACCAGACGAGTGGGCCTAGCCCTTTCGGATGAGTTGCGGATTACCGGCCAGCCCTACCAGACGCTGGAACCGGTTTCGGATGAAGATTTGCTGCAGAAACTCTATGTGATTATAGAAAAGGAACAGGTTACCGAGGTGGTGATCGGGCTACCCAAGCGCCTGGATGGCTCCAGCGGGGATATGGCGGAAAATGCCAAACGCCTCGCGGCCGCCTTGCGGGATCACTTGGGGATCAAGGTGAAGTTGTGGGATGAACGCTTTTCCACCCATGCGGCCCAACGCGCTTTACTGGAAGGCGATGTGCGGCGGAACAAACGGAAGCAAGTGATCGATCAAACCGCCGCCGCCTGGATCTTGCAGGGCTACCTGGATTCGATCCAATTTTTATGAGATCCTCCCTGGCTCTTTTCTCCCTTCTTTGGGCGGGGCTGCTTGCCACCATTTTCCTTTTCACCCATGGGGGCGCATTGCTGGTTCTATCGCTGCACCTCCGCACGCTGCTTTGCGGATTGCTGCCGGTGCTAGTCTTCTATCCCCTGGCCTGGCAAACCATACGCTGGCTGGACAAGTCCCGGACTCTCCCCGGGGATGAAGCCCTTCCATATGCCCTCTTCACCGCACTGGCGTATGCGAGCGCGGCTGGATTTCTGTTGCTGACCGTGGGGCTGGGTACACCGCTGATGCTCCTGCTGGTCTGCGGGCTGGGCCTGATTGGCTCGCTGCGCTGGTGGAAGAATGCCTTGTCCGCGAAAGAGTTCCAAAGCGTGCTGGGGAGTTACAGGGGTGGGACAGCGGTGGAGCGCATTTTATTTTTGCTTGCGGGGGGAATGGTGCTCTGCGCGGCC
>JAVFAP010000628.1:0-2812 GCA_034002445.1 bacterium
TACGCGGTCTCTCTCGACGGGGGGAATCTGCAACGCCTGACGCAGGATGCCGGCATGCACTCGGTCTCATTCAGTGCCGATTATCAATACGCCATCGACCGATACAACAATACCACCACACCCAATACAATCCGCCTTCTCGATTCTCAAGGCAAGATCCTCCGTGTGCTGGGGGAAACCACCGTGGCCGACTATGCCCCCTACCGCATCAAGGGGCCGGAATTTTTCGAGATCCAAAACCAGGATGGCCTGGTCTACCATGCCCATATCAACAAGCCGTTTGATTTTGATCCCCAGAAGAAATACCCGGTGGTTGTCGAAGTCTATGGCGGCCCAGCCGGCCAGGTGGTAACCAATTCGTGGGTGAATCCCCAGGATATGCTGTTTGTGAACCGGGGCTTTCTCTATGTCGGGTTTGACACCCGTGGGACTCCGGGGCGCGGGCGGGCATGGATCAACGCCATCCATCACGACAAAGCCGATAAGCCGCTGGACGATTTACGCCTGCTGGCGGAGCATCTGCGGACCCTCCCCTATGTGGACGGAAACAACATTGGGGTATGGGGCTGGAGCAATGGCGGCTATATGACCTGCATGGCGATGACCAAGGGGCATGGGATTTTCCAGGCCGGGGCGGCGGTCGCGCCGGTAACCGACTACAAACTTTATGACACAATCTACACCGAACGCTACCTGGGCCTGCCCCAGCGCAACGAAGAGGGGTACAAAGCCTGTGCGGCCGGTACCTACGCCAGTGAGTTGCAAGACCCGCTGTTGCTCGCGCACGGAATCAGCGACGACAATGTACACATCCAGAACATCTACGCCTTCGTGGAAAAACTGATCGCCGCGGAAAAGGATTACACGCTGTATCTCTATCCGCAGAAGGATCACAGCATCGGCGGGGATGATCAGCGCTATCACCTCTTCCAGCGCATTCTGGAATTCTTTGAAGAAACGCTGAAAGACTGATCCACAGGTTTCCCCATCGTATGTTCACACAGAGGGGGCAGCCCACGCTGCCCCCTTTTTCGTCTCTCTCCGCTTTGTGCCCTCTTTATTATTTCAGTAAAAAGAGCTGCTTCAGTTCGTCCGCTGTGGGGCGACGGCCATATTCGCACAGTTCAAACGCTTCGGCGTAACGGACTTGCTTGCCCTTCTCTTCCCCGTAGATTTCAATGAGCTGATCGCGGTACTCCTCGGCCACGCGCTGGGCCCGCTGCTCAATATTGCGGGCGACTTGCGCCATCCGGGCCTTGCGGCCTTCGGGATCGGTGGGAATGGGATCCACCGCTTCGAAATTGCCACTGGCCCACAGGCTTTCAATCTGGGATTCCAGGCATTGAATGGCTTTGGCCTTCTGGGCAATGACATCGTCGATCGCGATCACTACCGCGGGATCGAAGGGGTTGGGTTTTTGAAAATTATCGGAGAGGTACATGAAAACCGGATTTTTTGACAGTTGGGGCGTGAGTGGCATGAAGAATTTCACCGTAACCATAAAGGCGGCATCCTGCATGAGGACACCGGTATAGCGGTGATCGGGGTGGTAATCATTGGGCCGATGCCCCAGAACCAAATCCGCCTTCCATTCGCGGATCAGACGGACAAAGGTCTGCCGGTTCTCCAGCGTAGGCATCAGTTCTCCATCGTGAATATCCAGCACCTCGGTCTCGATTCCAAGCACTTCGGCGGCCTGCTTGACCTCCGCCTCGCGGCGGCGTGCCAGTTCCCCACCCGCCATCTCGGCATGGCCGATATCGCCGTTGGTGGTCGAAACGAATTTCACCTTGTGCCCCTGTTGCGCCCACAGAGCCGCCATGCCGCCCGCCTTGAGTTCACAATCATCGGGATGCGCGCCAAAGACAATAATGCGCAATGGTTCCTGCGTTTGCCCTGCCAGGGTCAACGCAAAGCAAAAGACGAGTAAGAAAAACAGTGTACGCTTCATCACTATACCTCCATAATTCGGATTAAGTTCACGGGCCGATTGTAGAGAAAAGTCCACGCGATTTCTAGATGGGTTTTGGAGAAGCCCGATTCCGCTCTATAATGAAATGGAGACCCATGTACCGCCAAGCCAGTGTACGATTCAGAGAAGCAGGCGGTAAACCGCGCGACGGATTGAAGACGGGAGGCAGGATGGATTCCAAACGCGAGGGCTTTTTGTTGACCCCAGGCTTTCTGTTAATCGGAGCCGCCATGCTGGGCGCGTTTTCCACCCTCTCCCAGGTGTTTGTATTTCGCGAAGCGCTAATTTTGCTGGAGGGGAATGAGCTGGTTTTATCGGCTTTGCTCTGTTGGTGGCTGTTTGGGCTTATGATGGGGACTTGGTTTCCCACCTGGCTGCCGCTGCGGCGGGGTCTCGTGCCGCTCTGCGGAGGGTCATTGCTGCTGGCACCGCTGCTGCTGGTTTATAGTGTTACCTTGCTGCGGCACGCCATCCCCTGGCTGGGGATTCCTCCCGGCGCGGGCGCCCCACCCATTTATCTGTTGATTTTGCCGTTTTTATCCATTTTTCCCTTGGGGCTTTTTTATGGCTTCACATTCCCGGTAATGGCCTGCGCCAGGGATGAAAGCCTGGCGAGCGGTCCGCACCCCGAAAGCCAAACCACCATCGTCAGTTCGGTCTTCATGTATGAAGCGCTGGGCAGCGTGGTGGGCGGGCTCTCGCTGGTCCTCTTTCTTCTTCCCCATTACTCGGCCTACCAAACCGTCCTGCTGATGTTTTGTGCCTCGTTCACCTGGCTGGCCCTGGGATTTGTCGGCCGCCCCACTTGGATGGGTTTGTTCGGCACCCTCCTGTTGGCGT
>JAVFAP010000629.1:0-2808 GCA_034002445.1 bacterium
GGATGATGCCGGGCTGACTTGGACGGCGCCCGCTGATCCAGGGCTGGGCCCGCTCGCCCATGCCACACCCTATGGCCGCATCCACGCGCTGCCCGACGGCACCCTGCTGATGAATGTCTATGGTGGCGTTGTGGAGAGCGCGACGGGGTTGGCGGGAGTGCGTCGGGATTATCCCCATTACGCCTACCTGGTCCGATCGCCGGATCAGGGCGAGCATTGGGGCGAACCGGCGCTGATTGCCGCGGCTCATAACGAAACAGCGCTTTTACACTTGCCAGAGGGGCGATTGCTGGCGGTTTCCCGTTCGTCCATGGTGCAACGGCTGGATGTGACGTTCAGCCAGGATGGGGGCTGGACCTGGGCGTCTCCAATCCGCCTCAGTGACTGGCAACAGCGCCCTGGGGATCTGGTGCACCTGTCCAACGGGTGGGTGGTCCTGGTCTATGCGGATTGCAGTGACGAAGTGCGCATGATTCGCGCTGTCGTCTCGACCGATCAGGGGCGGACATGGGCGTTCCAGCGTTCGAACCTGGTGCTGTCCCGGCCCGTCCAAGGGGATATGGGGTACCCCAGTGCGGTCTGTACACCCGATGGCCGGATTCACATTTTGCACTACTGGGCCGGAAACACCCTGGATGAATATGACGGAACCCAAGCACGACTGTATTGTACGTCATTTTTAGAGACGGAATTCATCGCGGCCTTTCAATCCCTGGAGCCTTCCCCCTAATCCGGCCTTGCCGCTTTGCATCGGGGCGGGCATTGCTTATAATACGGTTTTGCACAAGGCATGGTGAACAGGCCTTTACAGGTCATGGGCACAGGTGTGCCTAGCAGAATCAACTTTCTTTGGAGGCATCATGAGCGCGAGCGGCCATTCGATCCATTTTTACAACACCGAAACCAACCGAAAAGACCCCTTTACCAGCCTGGAGCCTGGCAAGGTGAAGATGTACACCTGCGGGCCCACGGTCTACGATTACGCCCATATTGGCAACTATCGCGCTTATTTGTTTGAAGATATCCTCCGCCGCTATCTGAAATACCGGGGGTACCAGGTTACCCAGGTGATGAATCTCACCGATGTGGAGGATAAAATCATCCGCAAATCCATCGCCCAGAGCGTGTCGATCTCTGAGGTAACCAAACCGTTTATCGAGGCGTTTTTCCAGGATTTGGACACGTTGCACGTAGAGCGGGCGGAATATTACCCCAAGGCGACCGATCATGTGGATGAAATGCTGGCGATTATCCGTAAACTGCGGGACGCGGGCTATACCTACGAAAAAGACGGATCGGTGTATTTCCGCATCAGCCAGTTTAAAAACTATGGCCGTCTTTCGGGGATCAAGGTGGAGGATGTGAAGATCGGGGCACGGATCGATTCGGATGAATACGAAAAAGACGATGCCCGCGACTTTGTCCTGTGGAAAGCGTATAAAGAAGGCGAACATTTCTGGGAAACCGAGTTTGGCAAGGGCCGCCCCGGCTGGCACATCGAGTGCTCGGCCATGGCGACCAAGTACTTGGGGAACCATTTCGATATCCACACCGGTGGTGAGGATAACATCTTCCCCCATCATGAGAACGAGATCGCGCAGAGTGAGGCTGCGACGGGCGAAACCTTCGTCAACTACTGGCTGCACTGCCGCCACCTGCTGGTGGAAGGCGAGAAGATGTCCAAATCCAAGGGGAATTTCTTCACCCTGCGTGACCTGATCGGCCAGGGCCATCATCCCATGGCGATCCGCTATTTTATTATCTCCAACCATTACCGCAGCCCGGTGAACCTGACCCAAGACGCACTCAAGGCGGCGCATTCCGCCTGGACGCGGATCATGGATTTTCACACCCGCTTACAAGAGACCATCACCCGCCAGGACACCTGCGGCCGGTTGGTGGCGTTGGATGAAGATCTGGGGTTTGTCGTTAAAAAATTCGAAGAACACATGGATGATGACCTGGACACCCCCCGTGCTTTGGCGGCCCTGTTTGATTTTATCCGCGATACCAACAAACTGCTGGATGAAGAACCGGTGAATGCCGAACAAACGCAAGCGGTTCTGGACGCGCTCCAGCGCATGGACTCAGTATTGGGGGTGATTCAAGAAGAGGAAACCCTGCTGGATGCCGAGATCGAAACCCTGATCCAGGAACGGCAAGAAGCTCGCAAAGCTAAGAATTTTACACGGGCGGACGCCATCCGCGATACCTTGGCCGAACAGGGGATTATCCTGGAAGACACCCGCGACGGCGTCCGCTGGAAACGGCGGTAAAAACAAGGCGGAGCATGGTTTAAGTTCTCTTGGATAAGAAAAAAGCGTTTTCGTGCTTTAATCGTAATAACCGACGAATGTAGTCAATTTGAAATCGAGGACCGTTGATTTCGAAAAACGTCTCAATTTTCTGACCGGAGACAATGACCTAGGAAAGAGTGTTTGCTGAATAGTGCATGGTGACCAAATGCACCACAGATCACGAGGCCCTGCGGATGACCAAGGTCTGCAGATGGCCAGCAGAAATCAATTCAAAATTATCGGACGTTAATTCTAAATGTCGCTGATCCCACTACCCACTGCATTTGCAGGGTGGGCTCAAAGCGCCGAAGGCGCGTAGCCCACCATTGTGCCGCACCATATCTATGTAATCCAACACATCCTACCCACGAATTGCATCCTAAACCGAAGTTCCCCCAGAAAAATTAATGCATCCAATTGATTTATCTGATTTTAGAGGCGATTTCAAATGCAGCGTTACTGGGTACAGTCGTTCATGGACTAATCCCTAACAGGCCGAAAACGTGTTTCT
>JAVFAP010000630.1:0-2776 GCA_034002445.1 bacterium
CCCTGCACTACATCAAGGGCCTCGCCCCCAAACCCCTGTTATTCGTCACGGCACAGAATGACACCCGCGCCCAGCCCCTGCACGCACTCGCCCTCTACAGACAATTACAAACAGAATACCAACAGATCGGCGCGGAAGATCATCTGGCCTACAGCATGATCCTGGGTGCAACCCACGCCTACCACCCCCAACTGACCGAACGCACCGCTTATTGGCTCCGCCAGCATCTGGAAAAGTGATCCCCCCAGTTCCACCAAATCTCTGATCCGCTCTATCCGCGGGAGAGAATAGGCAGAATAGCATTTCTGCAATCCATAAAAAACTAAAACTACCAATCCAAGTGAACTACAAAAAAAGATCGATTTGATCAAAATTCAGTTGACAAGATACCGTTTTATCGATTATATTGATTTCAGTACACTGAGGAACACCCCCACAGTCCACATTTTAATGAATGGGAATATCCACATGACAATCCAAAAAACCATCTTGATCAGTCTGTCTCTGTTTTTACTCGGTTCCGCCGCAGCAATCGGCCAGGAATGGATCACCACCACGCCCTTACCCAATTCACCGTACTACACCAGCCAAACCCAGATCACCGAACCCTCCTACGAATTCCCCGCCTTGGGCCGGATTTCCGACCAGTTTTTTGGGGAATCGATCGCGCAATGGGAGAATACGCTGGTTGTTGGCGCACCATCCGAATTCTCCAAGAACCAAGAAGGGACCGCCTATGTGTTTGAGTTCGAGAATGAGACGTGGCAATTGAAGGCTCGCTTACGTCCCTCCGACTCCACTCCAGGGAACCTGTTTGGAAACAAGGTCGCCATCGAAGGCGAGACCATTGTTATAGGCACGAGTTTAAACATAGGGAAAGTCTATGTCTTCGCAAAACCAGAGAGCGGCTGGCACGACATGACCGAAACCGCCCAACTGACCAGCCGGGAATCCAACCGGCGAATCGGCTATAGTGTGGCCATCCATCAGTCGGTGATTCTCGCGGGCGTTGGCGGATTGGCGCAATCCCCAGCCATCGCCTGCCTCTTCTTCCAGCCTGCGGAAGGCTGGGTCAATGCAACCGAAGATGCCGTGTTAACCGCGTCCAGCCCTCTCCCCGAGGGTTGGTATGGCGCGGCTGTCGCCATGGATGACAACACCATCATCGCCGCGCTCACCGCCACGCAAAGCGTGTTCGTTTACCAAAAACCGTCCACGGGCTGGGCCGACGCCACCGAAGATGCCGTATTGACCGCTTCAGATATCCAGGACGGCGAAGAATACGGGTATGCTGCGGCACTGTGGCAAGGCCATGTCTTTATCGGTGCTCCATATCACAACAATTCCCGGGGCGCGGTGTATGTCTACACCTCACCCAGCCCGGAGTGGCAAACGATGACCGAAACCGCCAAATGGGTTACGCCCAACGATGCCACCACCTATTCCCAATTCGGGTTTGCCTTGGCCTCGGGAGAGATGGGCCTGCTCATCGCCGCCAATTCAGAGAACACCACCTACCTGGCCCAATCGGTGGAAGCCCCCATGCTGCGTCCCTTCCCTGCCGCCAGCCGCGGGCTTTCCTTGAATGACCAAACCATCTGTATCGGCAGCCCACAAGCCAACTGGGTGGGAGAAATCCGCCTCTACCAATTAGACTCCAGCGCGGCGGAAGGGTATCGCCTCCTTCGCTCCATCCCCGATACCAGCAAGCATAATACCTACTTTGGTTATTTTGCCGCCCTGGATGACGATATCCTGGTCACCGGGTACCGTTATGGCGCGTTTGCCTCAGTATACCAGAAAAAAGACGAGGGCTGGCAACGGATCGCGCAACTTACCACCTCCGATCATAACCGGAGCTGGTGCTCTGCCGCTATCCAAGGCGACACCATCGTGCTGGGATGCCCATCCTACACCCAAGACATGATGCGGATCGGTTGCGCTTATGTCTTCGTCAAGAATGGAGACACATGGCAGGACGGCCAGGAAGCCGCCATCCTCACGGCAGCGGAACCCATGAACGAAAGCGATTTCGGTAAAACAGTCGCTCTGGACGGCGAGACAATTCTTGTTGGCGCGCCGAACACGGATCGCCCCCCTTCGAACGGCCATTCCACCAAGGGCTTGGCCTACCTGTACCGCAAGCCCGCAAGCGGATGGCACACCATGACCGAAACCGCCCAACTCCAAACCAGCCCAGGCCGCTGTGTCCTGCGGCAGTTTGGCTATGCCATCGCGATCGAGGGAAATACCGTGATCATCGGGGATCCGGACATTCTGGCCTTTGAAACCGCCGATATGCAAGGCGACAGTTCCTACACCGGTGGCATTTTCATCTACGACATTTCCAATCTCACAGGCCCCGTCTTGACGGAGAACGCCAACCTCATCTCGGACGATTTCTTGGATGGCGACGATTTTGGCGGCAGTCTGGCCTTGACCCCAACCCTGCTGCTTGTCGGCTGTGCTTCTTCATTGGATTCGCAGAACTCACGGGCGCTTCTCTATGAGAAACCACAAACCGGATGGCAGGATATCGCCAGTGTGGAACCGGTCTTGCTGAAACCGCTCAGTGGCAGCACGGCCGGCATCGGCCATGAAGTCGCCGCCAGCGGAGATTGCCTCCTCATCGGCTCCGCTGGAAAAAGCTACAAGATGGGCGCGGGATACGCCTTTTACATCCCCAAACCAGAAAGCGGCTGGCAACCCGTCCTCAACGAGGCCAGGATTTTTTCCCCTGTCAAATACAATGTGCCCGGCGTGGGATTGCTTCTGC
>JAVFAP010000631.1:0-2768 GCA_034002445.1 bacterium
CAGGCATAGCGCATCTCGGCGTAGGCGGCCTGGCAGCGGATTTCGATATCTTCCAAATCCGGCTGACTGAGCAGACCCATCTGCTTTTGCTTGCGTCGCAGTTGTTTTTTGCGCATCACCTGGGTGACCAAGACTGGTAAATCCACATGGCGGGAGGGTTGTCGCAGGTAGACGATCTCTTCCTTGGACAGGGGGCTGAGAAACACCGTGGTGGCAGGGATTCGCTCGAACAGCCCCACTTCACGCAGGGCTTCGACCAAGTAGGGATTGCCTTCGAAGAGGGGGATCTTGCCTTGCTCTTGAATCTGGAAGATCGTTTCAAGTTCCAGCGCCTGCCAATCGTTGCGGACCGGGATGGTGATGAAGCCTGGTTTGCCTTGGTACGAAATCACTTCGGCATGGGAGCGGAAATGGTAATCCTCTCCATCCACCTCGCCCGGTCGGGGCGCTCGGTTGTTGAACAACATCAATTTTTGCAGTTTGGACCCCCATTCCGGGTAAAAACGCCGTACGGTGTTCACCAAGGGGCTTTTGCCGATGCAGGAGGGGCCTGAGAGTAGAAGGAGAGATGGTATCATGTCGAGGGAGCCTTTCTTTACCAGATTGTCTTTTTTACTGGAGCCGATGTTGCTTTGCCCGCGAGAAGCGGGGGTCTGAGGTGTTCGCGCTCAGTCCTCGGGCAATTATTGGGGGGGCTCACGCATTTCAGAAATTACTCACTTACCGAATATCTTGAAAAGGGGTATACTATAACCTGTTATATTTAACATCTTTATGTAAAAGGATAGGTTTATGAAATCGTTTGTATGGATCCCAATCGTCGCATTGCTTCTTTCGGCCTGCTCGGATCAAGGTGGAGAATTCGTGGACAAAAAACCGGGAGATGAAGCGCCGGTCGTGCAACAGCCGCAAGCCACCGCCCAGTCGCCTCATGGCGCCATGATGCATGGAATGGGTGTGCAGCCCCCGGATGTGGACAAGAGTGTAACCATCGAAGGAACCCAGGTCAAGATTGGAGATCTCGCCTTTGCCGTGGATGCCACCTGGGTCTCGCAAGAGACTACCAGTGCCATGCGCGCTGCCCAATTCCAACTGCCGGGCGTGGAGGGGGAAGCCCCAGGCGAGTTGATCCTTTACCGCGGGATTGGGGGGAGCAACGACGCGAACATTCAACGTTGGGTTCAACAGATCCAACAACCCGATGGCAGCGATTCCGCCACCAAGGCGAAAATTGAAACCAGCGAGAGTGGGGAATTTAAAATCATGACCCTGGATGTGAGCGGCTCGTTTACCGCCACCATGATGGCGGGTGGGGGCGCGTCTTTCCCCGAAGCCCGGATGCTGGCTATCGCGGTGGAAGGCCCCGGCGGCCCCTATCATTTCAAGGCAATTGGTCCTGCCAAAACCATGGAACAATGGAAACCCGCTTTTGACGCCCTGGCGGCTTCGATTAAAAAAGCAGAATAAACCCCATCCCATCCTTCCATCCCAGAGAAAGCCGCCCCCCGGGGCGGCTTTCTCCATGTTTACCCCCGGGGGGGATGGGTTGAGCGGAGGGCTGGATATTACTATACTCAACCCATGTTCTATTGTTGTTGATCTGTCGTTTCTGTGATATAGTTGTATCCCAGAGATATTATTAAGGAGTTTTTACTATGCGTCGATTGGTTTCTGCTATTGTGGGTTTGTTGCTATTGGCGGTTACGGGAGGAATGGTGCTTGCGCAACCCTCGTTTCGTCCCCTCGCGTCGGGTGGGAATGGGGAATCTGCCCCAACCCGGTTGACCAACGCAATGCGGGTTCTCCCCCCCACGGAAGAGAGGGCCGCTTCGTTCCAGCCTTCCGCGGCGATTGGGGCGCCCTCCAATTTGCGTTTTCAGCCCAGTGATGTCATTTCCATCTCTCAAGCGAAGAATTTGATTTTTTTATGGGATACCCCCACCACGCCGCCTGGGGTGATCATTATTTACAACTTGTCTGTCCGCTTGCCAGATGGCAGTGTGGAGACGATCACGCCACAGACATCGAATTCGTATATGCCGTTTATCACAAGTTCGTGGATTCTTCCCGGCCCGTATATTTTCCGCCTCTATGCCACCGTGAATGGGGTGGGGTCTAGCGAAACAGTGGAAAAAACCCTGGTTGTTCAAGATGTGGCGCCTTCGCCCACCCCGGTTTTGGCTGTGGGTGAACCCTATGATCTTCGCTTCGAGATGGATGGGAAAACCCTGGACGCGGTGCCGGATGTTTATCTGAAAGATGTAGCCAAATTGTGGATCAAATGGGAACCCCCACTTCGTCCCCAAGGAGTATCGTTCACCTATGATATCGAACTGCTGTTTCCAACCGGGCTGACCGTAACGGAAATCGATTATACCCAGACGGCATACCAGCCCTTGACCGCTTGGTCTGCTTCTTTGGTGAACCGGGAATTTGTTTTTCGGATCCGGGCGAAAGTGGCGGGGCTTGGAGAGAGTTACACGGTGCAGCGCAGTTTCTGGGTTCGCCCCGATCCCATCGTACCCCCAACCCCCACACCGGTTCCTAAAAATCCGGATATCAACCGCGATTCCCAAACCGATGGGAATGATCTGATGCTGTTCGCGTTATCCTACCGGAGCAACGTCTCCCAGGCCCAGTTTGAGCCGCTGGCCGACTATGCCACTGATGGCACGATCGATGTGCACGACTTGCTGTATTTCTACACGCTATACAAAGGCAAACGGTCTCAAAATCTGACACGGCCTGTCTGGGTGTATGCCGAAGTC
>JAVFAP010000632.1:0-2758 GCA_034002445.1 bacterium
GGCTCTCCACCGTCACATATCCTCCACTCTGGGTGACGATTCCGTATACCGTGGAGAGTCCGAGGCCGGTCCCCTTGTTAACCTCCTTTGTAGTGAAGAATGGATCAAAGATGCGCTTCTGTGTCTCTTTATCCATCCCATGGCCTGTATCGTGGATGGCCAGCAGGATATACGAACCGGCTGGGATCGATTCGGGCTGCGCACTGGATTCAATTTGCACGGCTTGGGTTTCGATGGTGATCTCTCCCCCATCCGGCATGGCGTCCCGCGCGTTGATGAGCAAATTCAAGATCACCTGGGTGATTTGGCCGGGATCGGCTTTGATCCAGCACTCATGTGGGGCCAATGCCATCTGGAGCTCGATGGTTTCGCCAATCAAACGCCCCACCATGGTTCTCATGCTGGTAATCAAGGCATTGACATCGATCGTCTCTACCCGCAACACCTGCTTCCGGCTATAGGCGAGGAGCTGTTGCACCAATTCAGCCGCACGCTCGCCTGCCATCTTGATCTCATCCAAATACTTGGAGAGTGGGGTATCCCCGCGTGTCTTTTTTATGGCAAGATCACAGTAGCCCAGGATAGCGGTGAGGAGATTGTTGAAATCATGAGAAATCCCCCCCGCCAATTGCCCGATGGCTTCCATCTTCTGCGCATGCCGCAATTGTTCCTCCACCAGTTTTAAATGGGTGATATTGTTTCCAACCCAGAGGATTTCGGGCTGCGCCCCAGATTCTTCCTGCATGGATTTGATCGCCCATGATATCCAGGCGGCTTCCCCATTTCTTTTTTGGATTTTGCTCTCGATGGTTCCAAACACTTCGGGTTGGGTTAACAGGGCATCCAGGGTGAGGCCCTCCCCTTCCGGGATTTCAAATTGGCGGAACAGGGTTTGGGTGATTGGCTTTTCCAGAATTTCTTCTGCTTCCACCGCAAAGAATGCCTGCGCGTAATCATTGATAAATGTTACGATTCCCTGCCGGTTGACTCGCAAAATGATGCTGTTGGCCGCTTCGACAAGTTCCCTGTATTTTTGTTCACTCTCTCGTAACGCTTGCTCGGCTTGGATCCGTTCGCGGATATCCCGGATGACCGCCAACACAAACCGCTCTTTCCCAAAACTGCCATCGGAGAGAGATAGATCGATGGGAAATGCGCTTCCATCCCGTTTGATGGCTTGCAGTTCGATGGTGCGGTTCATCGCACCATCCGGTTTCCCCTCCAGAAAATACCCCCGCACATGTTCCCGATGCGTGTCGATCATGTCCTGCGGCAGGATCATATCCAAGGTTTTCCCCATCATCTCGTGTTCGTGGTAACCGAAGATGACTGTGGCGGCCGGATTGAACAGGATTATCCTCCCATCAGAGTCAATCGCAATCATTCCGTCCTTGCTGGACTGAATGACCGCCCGCAGCCGGGCTTCGCTTTGCTGCAAGGCGTCTTCCGCCAATCTACGGACCGCGAGTTCTTTGTGCAGTTCGATGGTTTTGTAAAAAACCTGGCGTTTCAGGCTCCAAAACCAGATCGAGAGGACCAGTATGATGAATAAAAGCACGGAGGTGACTAGAATCGTGTTGCGCAGTAAGGCTGGAAGGATATCTGTTGGTTTGAGATAGGGGCCAAACCAGCGTTCGTAGATTTCTTTATACTTTCCTGTGGTATTCAGGATAGCCAATCCCTCATTCAGCGCATTTAAAAGTTCAGTATCCCCGTTCTTTACCGCGAAACAATAGTTCTGGGGAAGAAGGTTGGAATTGACTGCCTTGATGGTGCGGAGCGAATGCTGGTGAATTAAGTAGAGGCCTTGCAAATGAGAAAGCAGGGAACCGTCATATTTGCCCTCGGCTAACGTGCGCAGGGCGTCGATTGGATCATCCACAAGAATGGGATGGCTCCCCAAGTGGTTGGCGATCATATAGTCGTGCATGATATCATTCTTTTGCACGATGATGGTTTTATCCATGATATCGTCGAGCGTCGCATAGGGCGAATCGTGCCGCACGAACAGGGCATGACTCACCACACAGTGGGGTATCGAAAAATCAAAATCCTTATCCCGCTCCTCCGAATAAAACATGCCCGAAACAATATCCGCCCGCCCTTGAAGGAGATCTTCCCGGACTTGATACCAAGGCCCCAACTCGATCTGGATTTCCATCCCCATGACCTGCGCGATTTCCCTGATCAACTCGATATTGAATCCGGTCGGGGTGTTCTTGTCCAAAAACTCATAGGGCGGATAATTATGGTCGCCTCGAACCAGGAAAGTCCGTTTCATCTCGGATTGGGCCCATCCGTTCATGCACCCCACAAGAACAAGAAATACCACAATACCCCTTTCCCACAGAGATCTTTTGCTCCGGATCAGGGAAGAACGATGGGGTTTCAGGCGATCGGCAGGCATAGGATACTTTTGTGTGTTGATGGTGTAGGGCTATGGTTCTGCCGTTCTATTATACAATAGAAACAAGGCTTTCCCAATCAGTTTCGCCTTTTTGTCTTAATTGTGTTTCTATTCTTGTCCAACAGCCTGTGCGGGGGCTGCTTGGAGCGGCCTTATTACGGAAGAATTCTCGTGGCAGTTTTGAATGCGGAGGTTCAAAGCGAGTTTCGCTACGGTAAGGAAAACCCCAGTCCCGTTCCCCTTAAAAAGAACCGGGTATAATGCTAAAAAAGAAATCCTTGGTTCCAAAGGGTGTGCAATGACGGCCCGGAGGATACTCTCGGTGGGTGCGGCGAGTCCCCGCCTTCCGGC
>JAVFAP010000633.1:0-2758 GCA_034002445.1 bacterium
ATGCGCTAACTCTCAGAAACCACCAGACGAGGGTATTTGAATCGGTTCGATTTAAATACCCTCGCTATCTGCCTGCACCATGACCAAACTTGCCCTTGTTACAACCGAAATCCTGCCCCCCTTTTCTGTCCCCTGTGCCGGGGGTGGAGTGCGTGCCTGGGGCTTGGGGGAAACGCTACGGAAGGCCGGGATCGAAGTGACGTACCTGATCCCCGGTCCGGTTCTTGGGGCTCATTCCCTGCCGCTGGATATTCCCATCCAGCCATTTACCCCGGAACTGCTTCACCAGATGCTGGAGAGCGGGGCCTGGGACGTGGTTCTCTTCGAGCAGTGGCAGCCCCTGACGTTTTTGCAAAAGGCATTATCAATTCCGGTGATCGCCGATTTGCCGGGTCCGCTGATTATGGAATATTATTGGCGTGACCCCCAGTACTATTATCAGCACATTGTCGACAAGGTGGAGTGCCTGGCCAAGGCCGATTATTTCCTCTGCGCCTTGGAGCGCCAACGGGGGTATTACCAGGCGTGGCAAACGTGGGCAGGTGTAGCCCCCGAAGAAGACCGTCTCGCCGTGATGCCCTTCTGCTTTCCCTCCATGCCGTTTTCCCGGCAGGGATTTGTGGAAGATGAACCCCTCTTTTTCTGGGGTGGGATGTTCTGGCCTTGGCAAGAGCGGTTCGAAGCGTTTACTGTCATGACCCAGACCTTGCAGCAAGTGCGGCATGGGCAAATGGTTGTCGTGGGCGGTGGTCCCGATGGCGAGGCCGCCAATCCAGCCTACCAGGCGTTTCGCGATCATCCCTACGTATCCTGGCTGGGCAATTTATGCTTCGCGGAATATGTGTGTGAACTGAAGCGGGCGGCGGTCGCGGTGGATGTTTGCCATCCCACCGTGGAGCGGACCCTTTCTTCCGACCTGCGCACCGGGACCTCGTTATGGGCGGGTGTCCCCTGTCTGGTCAGCCGGGAATCCGCCTGGGCGGCCGCGATTGAAGCGCATAACGCCGGTTGGGTTCTCCCTTATGGGGATGCCAAAGCGCTGCGCCATCTCACCAAGGATATCGCCCTGGACCGCGGTGATTTAATTGCCAACCGCCGGGGCGCGCGGGCGCTTTCGGAACAAATTTCCACCCCTCTCTCTACTCATCCCCTTTTGGATTGGCTGGAAAATCCCCAAAAACGCCAGCCCCAGCCCGTTTTTTTTGCCGCCCGTGGCGAAGACCGGGAACAGCGCCTGCGGGAACTGCGGCAGGAACTGGATCGCCTCCGTTTTGAGCGCGATAACCTCCTGCATGATCTTGACGCGATCCGCTCCAAACCACTCTTTCGCTTGTATAAAAGCCTGAAGAGTTTCTTTCAATCCTGAAATGCGATCAAAATGAAAGGGGGCTTGGTGCCCCCCCTTCTTATTGGATTCCAGCGAAAAATGCACGAATTTCCTGATTCGTTTCCTGTGGCCGCTCCCAGGCGGCCAAGTGTCCGGCCTGGGGAATGATGGCCAGTTGGGCGTTGGGAATTAAAATTTGCATTTCCTGCGCCAGGCTGGGCGGGGTAAATTCGTCTTCCTCTCCATTCACAATCAGGGTGGGGACCGTGATCGTGGCTAATAAAGGGGTGAAATCATCCCGTTTTGCCATGGCTTCTTGAGCCTGGCATACGCCCTCGGGTGTATTGGTCAGGATACAGTTGTGTAAAGTTTGTACCAGTTCGGGATTGGTTTGATGAGTGGTCGTACCCATCAATTTGGGCAGCATCCCATCGGCCAGGGAGTTCAACCCATGGTCTTGCACCATTTGAATGGCGTTATAGCGGTTTTGGCGGGCTTCTTCGGAATCGGCGGTTGCCTTGGTATCGCAGAGCAACATGCCCTTGAAGCGGTGGGGATGTTCTTTATAGAGTTGGAAGACGATATACCCACCCATGGAACAACCGCCAAAAATGGCTTGCCCGATATTCAGGGAGCCGATGGTCTCCAGAATCTCTTGGACATAGAGTGTAAGAGACGGCGTTCCATGCAACCGTGGCGATTGACCGAATCCTGGCATATCCAGAGTGACCACCCGAAATGCGTCGGCCAAGCCCTCCACTTGCTTTTTCCACATGCTTTGGTTGACGGGAAAAGCGTGGATTAAGATCAGGGTTGGATGTTGTTTACTTCCCTTTTCGGTAAACGCCAGCGACATTGGCTTGTCTCCTTTATTGAGGGTTTGTTTTCATTTTCTATTAGACTCTGGTTCCGCGGTCAAGGTCAAGTGGTTTTTGTTGGAAGCCGGGTAAGAAAAACGAAGGGGCGAATTGTCTTCCGCCCCTAAGGAGAACGCATCGGTTGGATGGCTGGTCATGGTCAGAACCGCCGTGTGGATTGGCTTACAGGCTGCGGTTATAAATCACTTCCCGTGGTTTACTGCCACGCGGGGGGCCAACGATCCCGTTTTCTTCCATCAGGTCCAAGAGGCGGGCGGCCCGGCCGTAGCCGATTTTCAGGCGGCGTTGCAACAGCGATGTTGAAGCGGCGTCGTTTTCCAGCACAATCTGCATAGCTTCGTCATAAAGTTCATCCCGCTCATCGCTGCCATAGCCGTCATCCCTAGAGTTGCCATCGTCGGCGGCAATAAATTCTTCCTGGACATACTCCACTTCCTGCTGTCCCTTGACGAATTCACAGATTTCTTCGACTTCTTCGGTCGAGATGTACGAGCCTTGGATACGCATGGGCCGTCCGGCGCCGCCGGGGTGGAACAGCATATCCCCCCTGCCC
>JAVFAP010000634.1:0-2744 GCA_034002445.1 bacterium
CCGTGGTCAACTAAAAGTACTATGTCTACGTGGAATCCTGGTGCCTCGCCTATACCTGGTTTTCCCTCAGCGGCCAACTCTACTCCGATTCCAAGGACACCTACGCCCCCTTCTTCTCCCAGTTCACCGGCCAGGATAAGGGCGAGTTCTTCACCTCGGTCTATACCAGTTTCGGCTTTTTCCTTGTCACGTTTACCGCCAACTTTTACTTGATCTACCGTGGCCTCTCCAAAGGCATCGAGCGTTTCTGCCGCATCGCCATGCCCCTCTTGGTCCTCATGGCCATGATCGTCGTCGTTCGCGTCATCACCCTGGGCGCTCCCGACCCCTCCCACCCCGAACAAAATGTCCTCAACGGCATGGGCTACATGTGGAACCCCAAATGGGATCAACTCGCGGACGTCAAGGTTTGGATTAACGCCTGCGGCCAGGTCTTCTTCTCCCTCTCCGTCGGTTTCGGCATCATCATGACCTACTCCAGCTACCTCTCCAAAAATGACGACGTCGTCCTCTCCGGCCTCACCGCCAGTGCCACCAATATGTTCTGCGAAGTCTGTCTTGGCGGCCTGATCGTCATCCCCGCCGCCCTCATCTTCTTGGGGATCGCCAATATGGAAAGCGTCGCCCAGGCGGGCACCTTTGGCCTTGGCTTCGTGGTCATGCCCCAAATCTTCGCCAAAATGCCCGCAGGCCAATTCTTCGGCACTTGCTTCTATTTCCTCCTCTTCCTTGCGGGCATCACCTCCTCGCTCTCCATGCTCCAACCCGCCATCGCCTTCTTTGAAGAGGGCTTCGGGCTCAAACGGCGCCAATCAGTCACGGTCCTCGCGATCATCACCTTTGCCGGTGCCCTTGCCGTCATCCTGTCCAAGGGCCTGTTGGTCATGGATACCATGGACAGCTACACTTCCAATATCGGCATCCCCCTCCTCGCCCTCTTCGAAGTCTTCCTCTTCGTCTTTATCCTCAAGGTTCCCAAGGGACTGGAAGAAGCCAACCATGGCGCGGATATGAAGATCCCCAAATTCTTCGGCTTCGTCATCACCTACATCACCCCCATTTTCCTCTTCGCCATTTTAGGCTGGTGGCTTGTTGATCAACTGAAATACTGGCTCAATCCCCAAGCCTGGCTCGGTGGCTTCCTCGCCCATTCTTTCCCCTCGCTCCACAATGGGCTTACCGGGTTCCTGAATCCAGATTGGTCCAACTGGACGCCTCTCGCGTCCAGCCAAATCCATACTCTCATCTACATGGCCTTGTTCTTCCTTGTCCTGGTTCTCTTACAATATGTGGCATGGCCCCGGATGAAACGCCAGTTCCAGGCTTACAAAAAAGCCATGGCCGGCCACGATCAAGAACGATTGCACTAAAATAAAAACAGCCCGCGGGGATTCACCACAATCCCCGCGGGCTCTCGGATAAACGCAAACCAGACTACACCCACTATTGAAAAGGAAATCTCATGGAACCCATTGGTTGGCTTATCTTTCTCCTTTCCAACATGATTGTCATCGCCCTCGTCGCTTTCTGCTTTTATAAAGTCTTCTCCATCAGCCAGGAACACATGAAAGCCCCCTTGGCCATCGATACCAAGGATCTCAACGAATCCACCTCCGAGGACGAAGAAGACATCGCCTTACCCGAAAACGATATCAACCACTCCCGCTGATTCCCGCTTCGCGGCAACCTGCGATCCCTGGGGAAAACCAGAGGCCATCGGCACTTCTGTACCTCTCCCGTTTTCCCCTTCGCTTCTCTCCCCGGCCTCAGTGGATCGACCGCATCAGGCCTACCACCAGGCCCAGGATCGCGAAATCCGGTTCTTCTTCATGCTTTCCCTGCCGCGGAATCCGGATCGGCTGGTATTGCCGGTTCTCCGGCTTGAGCAGAATGACATCCTTGGTCTGCTCATACCGCTTCACCGTCGCCTCATCCCCCAACCGGGCCACTACGATATCTCCATTCCTCACCTCGGCTTCCGGCCGCACAATCACCAGGTCACCATCACAGATCCCCGCGTCGATCATGCTGTCTCCCTTCACCCGCAATCCAAAAACCCCCTGCCGCCCCCGGCCCACGCCAAAAAAGCGCGTATCCACCATCATCTCCTCTTCCCGCCCTTCCGCCGAAGCCAGATTGAAGGGTCCCGCCGGCACCTGCCCCAAAATGGGGATCGCGACCGCCGCCGTCTCCGTCGGCAAATAGGGCGCTGTCTCCACAATCCGCACCCCGCGCGACTTGTTCGGCTCCACCTGCAAATACCCCATCTCCTTCAGCCGGTACAGATGATACCGCGCCCCATTGGTCGAGGCAATCTGGAACTTCTTGCAAATCTCCCGCAAGGTGGGCGGAAAGCCCTGTTTCTGGATGGTTTGATTAATGTACTTCAGAATGTCAATCTGCCGCTTGGTTAAATCCTGCATAGTTCACTCCACATATCCCAGGTTTCGTACACGTTTGTTCATTACTATAGGCTGTTCATTTGTTCACCGTCAAGGGTTTTTTTCCACTTTTCTCCATTTTTTTCCCTTTCCCCGCGAAATTGCGTTCCCATCCTCTCAAAGGCTTGAACTCCCAGCCAAAAGATCAACAATGAAAAGCAGGCTCTTATCCCTTCTTTCAAGTGATGATCCACACGCTATGTCGTTGAAAACTCAAATCCACCACATCCTCTTCCACCGTCACCTGCTCTGGGAATTTCTCCGCCGCGATATCCAGGCCCGCTACATCGGCTCCGCCATGGG
>JAVFAP010000635.1:0-2739 GCA_034002445.1 bacterium
GTCCAGGGGGCGTCGAGTGGCGCAACCAGCACGAATTATCCCGCCACCAGGGGTTCGGGGTCGTTCTCGCTGGGTTTGTAAACCAGTGCGATCAGAACCTGACCGGGGAGGGCTTCCGCTACGGGAATCTGACGCAGGCGCTGGGTTCCGGCAAAGACCGCCGCGCCCCGGGAGACCACGGTAAGCGGATCCACGCTGAACTCCAGAGGGATACGAAGGCGTTCTTCGAGCAGGCCGCGGATGCTGGGGCTTTGGGTGGGGCCGCCCACAAGGATCAGTTTTTCGATATCGTCGGGCGACAATTGGGATTCCCGCAAAACCCGCTGGCAAATGTTGATGGAGCGGTCCAGGTAGGGTTCCATGATCAGTTCCAGGTCGCGGCGGGTCAGTTCATAATCAAAAAGCACCAAGTCATCCTGGTTGGTTGTGCAAAGTGGATCGATATAGACCTGGGTGGATTGATAGCGCGAAAGTTGGATTTTCGCTTCTTCCGCATGGAGTTTCAATTTGGCATAGGCCATTTTCCAACGGGGGTTGTTGCGGTTAAAGTTTTCGAGGGGGTATTCCTTTAGCAAGGCAGGGACGAAAAGGCGATCCACAATGGCCCAATCCACCAATTTGCTGCCGAGATGATTATCGCCCCCGTGGTTGAGCACTTGGATGGAGCCTTCGTTGACGTAGAGGATGGCGGCGTCGAAAGTGCCGCCGCCGATATCGAAGACGAGCCAGAACTTTTTCTCTTCTTCCCGTTGAAATCCATAGGCCAGGGCGGCGGCGACGGGTTCTTGCACCAGAGGGCATTCCTCCAGCCCCGCCAGGCGGGCGGCGCGGATGGTGGCTTCGCATTGGGGCAGTTCAAACGCGGCGGGGACGGTGATGACCGCGGCGGTAAAATCGTCGCCGGTATGTTGCCGGACATCTTCCCGGAGGGATTTGATGATTTCCGCGGAGAGTTCCTCGGGTTTCATGGAGCGGTTGCTATGGCTGAAGCGATAGGTATGGGAGGTGCCCATCTGCAGCTTGAATTCGCCGTAGGCGTTTTCGGGATCGGATTCTAGTTGATTTTTGGCCCGGTTTCCGACATATAGCCGGTCTCGCCGGTCGATCCACACGATCGAGGGGGTATATTTCTGGCCTTCGTTATTCTCGATCACTTTGGTTTCGTTGCCTTGCAGGACCGCGATACTGCTGTTGGTTGTGCCCAGGTCGATGCCATAATCTATGGTTAGTCGATTCATGGTATAGCCTCGTGTGGAACGATTCGTTGTGGTGTTCTAGGCTCTGGCTGTCTTATAATGCAATGACGTTGGATTCTTTGGGATTGGGTTGCGATTCACTGGCGGTGCCGACTATGACTTCCCCGATTTGAATGATGGTGCCCTTGTAATAGATCGTGGGCTTGATGGTTTCGATCACCTGATCTTGCTGGAGATGGCGGACAGTTTCGTAGGTCAGGATGCGGAGGGACTCGCCGCCGCTGATGAATTGGTTGGTATGGTCTTGGATTTCCAACCCCGCCTGGTTGAGGGCATCCCAAGTAGAGTCCAAAAAGCGCATGGCCCGCTGGACCTCGCTGGAGGGATTTTTTTCGCCTTCCAGGCGGCTTTTGATGCGCCACAGCCCGGTGCCGATTTCCCGCAGCAGCCGGTGCCATTCGCGTTCGTCCCGCTGGGGACCCAACATAAAGTTGACCAGCAGATCGGTGGATTCCCAAATGGCGTCAGGGTCACCGGGGGCGGGGATGCGATATTCTTTTGGGTATTTCAGTTGGCGCAAGAAAGAAATCATTGTTTATCATACCCCATTTTGTGGGATTTTCTCATAAGAGAAGGGTTCAAATTCCAGGTATCCAAACATTGCTGGACCGCGGGATGAGAGGCCGATTCCGCTTCTGATTTGACGATGGCGGAACTCATGCGGCTCTCCATCCACCGACCGGCACCGATCCCCATCCCCAGACCGGGGACAAGCGGCCAGAGCATGGTGTGCTGGATCGTATGGAACATCTCGGGATAAATTACCACACTTCCCGCCAGACCCAAAAGCCCCCCCAAGACCAAACCGGCAAGGTTAAGCAAACGTCGCTGCCGATGGACCGCCTTACAGCGGGGGCAACGGGTGATTTCCACTTTCATGGTGTGGGGGAGAGCCCGGAAGCAGAGGGCGTTCCCGAGGTTGAGCCAAACGCGATACCACAACACCGAGTTGGGATTCGACAGGTAATCCGAGCAAAACCAGCAGGGTGGATGCTCTAATTGTTTTTGTGCCAGTTGGATTTTTTCCTGGATTTGATCTTGCAAGGGTCGGAATGTGGCGTAAGGCAGGGCGATTTGCAGCCACTCGACTGCGGCTTCAAAATTTTCTTGCCGGGTACAGGAGTTGATACTGTAGTGCGCGATGGCCTTGGCGATCTTATTCCCCAACTCGTCCCGGAGGGGAGTCCCCGGCGCCAGGAGAGCATGGAGAATGGCGATCGGCTCTTGCACGAGAGAGAAATTTTGCTGAAGCGTGCTTTGCCAATCGGCCCCGTCGTGCTCGGCCGTGGTCAAAACCGTGCAAAAATGGTTGATGCGGTCGATGACCGAGGCGTAAGAAAATAGAAACGCGTTTTCAAGCACCGCAGGCTCCAGCCCACATTTCAGGAAAAATTCATGATGCCATGCCGCGTCAGCTTCTTGCTGCTGGCCACGAAACCGGGTGTATAACTGGAAATTGATCGAGCAGAGGGCGGGAAGCAGG
>JAVFAP010000636.1:0-2728 GCA_034002445.1 bacterium
TGGGGCAATTGGAAAGGCAGGTTGAACCGGACGGCGGAGCGTTCGGCAAAGTATTTGACCAGTTGGGGGATGTCTTCCAACCGCTCCCGCAGGGGGGGGAGTTGCAGGGGGAAGACGGCGATGCGGTACCACAAATCCTCGCGAAATTCCCCTTGCTTTACCATGGTGGCCAAATCGCGGTGGGTAGCGGCGATGACGCGGACATCCACCTTGATGGGTTTGCTGCTGCCGACGCGCTCCAGCCAGCCATCCTGCAGAATGCGGAGAAGGCGGACTTGAACCGAAAGGCTCAGTTCGCCAATTTCATCCAAAAAGAGGGTCCCGCCATCGGCGCGCTCGAACCAGCCCTTATGGGTGTCGGTCGCGCCGGTGAAGGCGCCGCGCTGGTGACCGAAGAGCTGCGAGTCGATCAACTGCGGGGGGATGGCGCCGCAATTGACCCGCATGATGGGGCCGGAGGCGCGTAACGAGCGGCGATGAATCTCCCGAGCGATCAGTTCCTTACCGGTCCCTGTTTCTCCCAGGATCAAGATGGGCAGATCGGAGCGGGCAACCAGATCCACCCGTTCCATCACCGCGCGCAGAGTGGTCGTGGAGCCAATGATGGTGTCGCCCAGTTCGGTGCGCCCCAAGCGGTGCAACAAGGCTTCCTTATCGCGCTCGGCGGCTTCGCGCAAGACGTTGAGTTCGCGCAGGATATGATCATTGCCAAGGGCGACGGAGAGGGGTTCCAGCAAGTCGGCAATCTGGGTCCGGTGTGATGACGAGAAGCGGGTGGATGGATTGGCGATAAACAGGACCAAGCCCCGGTAGCGCTCTTGGTAATTGAGGAGCCCGGCGATGCAGTCCTGCTTGTGGTAGTGGGGAAAGAACTGGGCGATCAGTTCACTGCGGGGATCGTTCCCTCCGGTATGGAAGAGACTGGTGGGGGCTGGCCCGCCAAGCAAGGCCAGTAGTTGGGTATCACTGAGGTGGATATGGCTTTCGCGGGCGCCTGGTGGGGCGGGAAAACCATAGGCCAGCGCTTCCATGACCGATTTTTTCTGATCGATGGCGAACAGAATGGCTTGCTGGAAGGGGATATAGTGGGCCAGGATTTCGGTGATATGAGCGAAGGATTCTTCGATCTGGATGGAGCGGCAAGCCTGCCGCCAGACATTGGTGCGAAAATCAGGGACTGTACTCATAATGGTTACCGTTATATTTGATAGGATGACTAGGATATGATACAGTATGTGTTCAGAAAATCCAGTACATTTTCCATTTTTTTTTAAAGTGTGGGTGTCTTTTTTTATATATCCATCAAGATCAGTTGTTTATCCAGTTTTTGGTCTTGGCATGGTTCCTGCTAATATTCTGGGTACATTAATGGTTCATTGGGAGTATCGACCATGAAATATGCAAACGGAAGAAGAAACGTATTGATTCTCGTTGTGCTTGCTGTGTTGGGCAGCAGTTTGGGGGGGTGGGGACAGGAGGCGAAGGAATTGCTGAATGTCTCGTATGACCCAACCCGGGAGTTGTACCTGGAGATCAATCAGAAATTCGCGGCCTGGTGGAAAGTGGAAAGCGGGGAGGAACTCGTGATCCGGCAGTCGCACGGGGGATCGGGCAAACAGGCGCGCGCGGTCATCGATGGCTTGGAGGCCGATGTGGTGACGTTGGCCCTGGCCTATGATATTGACGCGATCGCCAAAAATTCCGATCTGTTGCCGGCTGGATGGCAGGCCCGCTTGCCCAATCACAGTTGCCCCTATACTTCCACCATCGTGTTTTTGGTCCGCAAAGGCAATCCCAAGAAAATCGCCGATTGGGATGACCTGGTGCGCCCCGGGATCAAGGTGATTACGCCCAATCCCAAGACCTCGGGCGGAGCGCGCTGGAATTATCTGGCGGCCTGGGGGTATGCGTGGAAGAAATGGGGAGGTGATGAAGCGCAAGTGGAGGCGTTTATGAAACGCTTATTCCAGAACGTGCCGGTACTGGATACTGGGGCGCGGGGATCGACCAATACCTTCCTGCGCGGGATGGGCGACGTGCTGCTGGCCTGGGAAAACGAAGCGTTGCTGGCGCTGGAAAAATTGGGGAAGGCCAAATTTGAGATTGTAACCCCCTCCATCAGTATTCTGGCGGAGCCGCCTGTCGCCTGGATCGATAAGAATTGCGAAAAGCACAAGAGCCAAAAAACCGCCGAGGCGTATCTGCGCTTCTTATACACGCCCGAAAGCCAAGCCCTCTGCGCCCGCTACTTTTACCGTCCCTCGGATCCCGTGGTGGCGGAACAGTTCAAGGATCAGTTCCCCGCCATGGAATTACTAAAATTAGACGAACAGTTTGGGTCGTGGGAAGCGGTGCAGAATAAGCATTTTTCGGATGGCGGAATCTTCGACCAGATTTTTGTGGATGAATGATCGCCGTGGGGAATTCTAATAGGATACCATGATGAAAAAAAGACGGTTCCGTTCTCATTCCATTCTCCCCGGATTCGGGATCACGATGGGGATTACCTTTACCTATCTCAGTTTGTTGCTGCTCATCCCCCTTTCGATGCTGTATATCAAGGCGGCGGAACTGTCCTGGGCGGAGTTTCAGGCCATTTTATTCTCCAGCCGAGCGATGGCGGCGTTTCGGTTGAGTTTCGGAGCGGCGTTTCTCGCCTCGGCGCTCAATACGGTGTTTGGGTTGCTGATTGCCTGGGTGTTGGTGCGGTATACCTTCCCCGGCAAGG
>JAVFAP010000637.1:0-2726 GCA_034002445.1 bacterium
CACTGATAGGTGGCTTCCGCCCGGATCATCCGCTGGCAGGCGGCTCCCCGGCTGAGCGAATAAAACAAGCCGCAAATAAAATCATCTGGAGAAAGAATCTCTTGGGGAATCTCGCCTTGCGCGCCGCGCTTGGCGGCCACCTTCAAGTGGGGCTGGTTCGCAAACAGGGTATCGAGGATCGCGGGGGTGATGCGGAGAATTCCATCTATCACCGAATGAAATGCGCAAGCCACGCCTTTTAAATCCGCAATTTTTTGCAGTCCCCGGCGATACGCTTGCTGGTACAAGGTTTCCCATTGATTCATGAATGTAAGAGCCTCTTGCGTGTGCGCGCGGCAAAAAGGGAAACATCGTGTACCCTGCAGGTCACGTGGGGTCAGCGCCCCTTTTTCCCAATCCTGCGCATGGATATGTTCAGCCATTCCAAAAAAGCCGCTTCGTCCCGCATAGACCAGGCCGCGCGAATGACATAGGTATGAGGATAGTTCTCCCATACCAGTTCCTGAAGTGGTAACAAACGGACCGCGTCTTTTTCTGTCAGGAAAATCGGCATGGGCTTCGCTAAAGCCAAAATCCGGCGGCTCTCCGCCAGGGTAAACCACTGGTGATCGGGGAAGCGATGCTGCGCGACGATCGAACAGCCCTGCTGCCGGGCTTGGTCTTCCAACCGCTGTGGATTGCCAATCCCTGAAACCAGCATGATGGTTCGGCTGGGGAACTGGGCAACCGGAATAGGGTCAGCACTGGGTTGAGCCTTCCACTCGCGGAACGGCTGCAAGCCCGTCCATTCCAATCCACCAGCAAACCGGGGTATCCCGGACGGCGCCCAGGCTGTGGCGGGCACCTCCCCGTTGAATAAGAGCAGATCGGCCTCGTTGAGAGCACAAACCGGCTCGCGCAACGGTCCATAGGGCAAAGTATACCCATTACCCAAAGGGGTTTGGGATGAAAAAAGGACCAAATCCAGATCCCGGCGCAACCGGAGATGCTGAAAGCCGTCATCCAAGAGGAGACAATCGCACCCGGTTTGCTGCAAGACCCGCCGCGCGCTCCCCACCCGGTCCCCATCGATCGCGATCAGGCACCCGGTCCCGCGCAACAGCAACACCGCTTCATCCCCGTACGCCGCAACCTGAGGAGATTGAAACGACGATGGAGTCAATACAATCGGCTCTGTGGATTGGCGCTTGTACCCTCGAATTAGAATGGCGGGAGAAAAGCCCATCTGGCGCAGTTGCCGGGCAAGAAATATGGTAAAGGGCGTTTTCCCAATCCCCCCAACAGTCAGATTGCCGACAGAAAGAATGGGGACCGGAAACGAAAAGGAGGAAAGCCACCCAGCCCGGTAGAGCCAGCGGCGGGAAGTGGCGATCCCGTTAAAAAGCCAGCTCAGCGGAAGCAACCCAGGCGCGGCCCAACGCAAGGGGCCGCTGTGGGCATAGGCTAGTTGTTGCCATAGGGAAACACCCAGTGGCCCTGTTTGAATTGGCGATCCATCATTCTCTGGGTGCTGTACCATAGGTCAATACTGCTCGCGCAAGACCTGCATGATTCGCTCCAACGCCCCCCGGTTTCGCTCGATCACCCGGCGGGCGTTTTCGCCGTATTGCGCCCGCAGCGCTTCGGATTGGCAAAAGGCCCTGCAGCGCTCTAATAATTCCATTTCATTCTCAACACAAACCGCCGCCTGCGCTTCGAGAAAAAGCGCGGCGATGTCCCGGAAATTCTGCATGTGTTCGCCAAAGAGGATCGGCTTGCCCCAGGCCGCTGGTTCGATGGGATTTTGCCCCCCCTTGTCACAGAGCGATTTCCCAATAAACACCAGGTCCGCGGCGGCATAGACGGATCGCAGTTCTCCGATGGTATCCAGCAGAAGAACCGCCTCCTCTGCAATCGCGGAAGAGTCCGGCAATGCCGAGCGCCGCAGCACGGCGACTCCCAGTTTTTTAAATTCAGAAACCAAACTATCCGCTCGCTCGATATGGCGGGGAGCCAGGATCAACCGCACTGGAATTCCTTCGTTCCGTAATGCGGCAACAATCCGGAAGAGAATCCATTCTTCGCCCGGGAAAGTAGACCCACCTAACAAAACCAGGTCCGACTCCCGGATCGCGAAGCGCTCACGCCAGGTCACGCGGGTTATGGGGTCAAGCGTTTGCGGCGCCACTTCAAACTTGATATTCCCAGCGGAAAAGATCCGCGATGGCTCCGCGCCCAGCTGCAAAAACCGGTCCGCGTCCTTCTCGCTCTGCGCCAGGATGGCGGTCAAGCATTGAAGCAGCGGCCGGAACAGAAAACGGGCTCTGAGATACCGACCAAAAGAGGTATCTGATAAGCGGGCATTGATCAAAAACAGGGGAATGCTGCTGGCGGCCGCCGTTCGGATCAGGTTGGGCCAGAGTTCGGTCTCCATGATCAGCAAGATTTCCGGCTTGACCATGGCCAGCATCCGCCGACACAGCGGGTACAAATCCAAGGGGAGGTAAAGACAGGCGTCGATCTCAGCCACCGTCTTGGCCAAAGTTTGCCCGGTCAGCGTGACAGTCGTGACCAAGAGCGAATGCTGGGGATATTGCTGCTTGATCTGCCGCAGCAAGGGCCGGGCCGCCTGCAATTCACCCACCGAGACCGCATGCACCCAGATCCACTGACCAGTGGCAAACCTCGCGCGTTCGGCCGCGGTATATCCAGTCAACCTCTGCCGCAGTCCTTGCCGATACTTACGG
>JAVFAP010000638.1:0-2721 GCA_034002445.1 bacterium
GGCGCAGGCTCAGGCGACGCACTTCTTCCACATGTTTGGAAAGTTGTTTGATTTTGGTAATGAACAGCCAAAGGTCTTGTACTTTTGTTTCCTGATCCTTCCTCGTTTCAGCGGATAACTGCACAGATTCAAATGGCATGGATTTCTCCTCAAAAGTGTCTGAATTCTCAAGGGTTGCGGCCGGGGCTTTCGCCCGAAACAATTGAATCATCGTATGGTCTCATTCCAGTGGAGTTTTCGATTCAACAGTAGCATGAGAAAAGAAAACTGTCATATAAAATTAGAAATCTTCTAATAAAATTTTAACAAAGTGGATGTGGCGAAAAAAAAATCGCCGGGCCATGTCGGTATTGTTGCGATGGATCCGTTGAATCCCCGCCTCTTAGGGTGTCCAAAGAGGCGGGGGCCATCGCTCCTGTGCGAATCTGTTTTTAATACGTAAATAGATTACCAATTATTGAGAGGTTTTATTTCACCAGACCATGCCGCAATTGGACTTTCTGGAAGAATGGGTGTGAACAAAACCGCCAACCGGGTTTCTTTCGCCTGCAACCGGATCGCTAGGCGGCGAATTCCTGGGCGTTGCCGTTGGGGTTCGGGGATTTGCAGATCTTCCAAAGTAAAAGAACAAGCCTCTGGAGAAAGTATTGTAGCCTGGATTTTCTGCCCATTAAGTTCCAGAAAGGCGATTTTGCCGCTGGCCTCCACCGTTGCTGGTGTCAGCATCCCCCACAGGATCTCCGCGGCTTGGGCACAGGCGATTTCGTCTTGCACCAGGACATGCTTTCGTTCGATCATGGCAAAGCCCCGCTGGACGCTTTGGGCGCTCTCTTTGTAGGCTTGGCTCAGATCGGTAATGGCAAACGCCCAATCCGGTGTGGATTCAAACCGAGGGATGGGGGCCACCGCCTTGGGATCCTGGTTTTTGCCATCGAGGGTCAGGGTATTATGCCCCTCATTGATCAGGCAAACATACGTCCAGCGTTGTTTGCCAAAATAGCCGGGCAGATTGTAATCATCACCTCCCAAATCCACCGCCCAGCGCTGCCCGAGGGCGTCCAGGACAAACGAGCCCAAATCCAGGTGGGAGTGGTTCGCGTTGTTGTCGCCCCCCTTCATCCCCAAAAAAATGGCGTTGGGATCATCCCAGGCGCTGCGCAGAAAGACTACGTCGATGCCCCGGTAGTGTTTATCCAGCGGTATTTGGGCCTGCCCGGGGGATTGCTTTTCGGCTGAATACCACACCAAATCCAGCGGATCTGGCTGCCTCAGGTAATCTTGTGTGGGCCAGGCATACACCGGCTGCTTGTATTCATGCCCCAGCCAGAAATTGACAGGATTATTGCGGACGCGGGTTCCCCCATCCGCGTAATTGAACGTCAGCCCTGTGGGGCTGGTTGCATGGATTGGGAACAAACCCGTCACCGCCAGCCCGGGAAACTCGGGCAAATTGAAATCATTTTGCAGAGCACTCTGCAAGGCGGCCAGGAAGTACACTGTGTAGCGTGTCGCATAGTTCCAGTAGCCCGGTCCCTCACTCCAGCCCCCGTCTGGTTCGTATTCTTTCAATGGAATTTGAATGGCATTGATGGCAAGTTCGAGCACTTTGGCGCATAAAGATGGTTCTTCATCGGCCAGTGCCAACGCTCCCACGCCGCAACCGCCGTTGGTGACTTGGTTCCAGTTGTGATTGCACCGGTGCCACCAGGCTTTTTTATTATCAATATAATCGGTGTAAACTTGGAGCCCTTTTTCGATGAGAGATGTTTTGATGAGGGTTCGCTCTTCGGGACTCAGGTCATGGTAAAGCCAGTCATAACCAATCGCGAAGGCATGGCTCATCTCGGCGGTATCCAGAAAGTGGGACGGGTTCCAATCCGGAAACGCGGCGGCTGCCCGCAGTTCGGCTTTGGCGCGTTCTAGGTAGACGGTTTTTGTGGGATCGATTCGGTAGAGCAGCCCAAAGAGATACACCCGATCCATGCAGTTACGGCTTTGCGTCAGTAGGCGCGGCCCGACGATCTTGTACTCCACCAACGGGCGCTCCAGGGTTTGCTCGGCTTCACGGATCAGGCCTTCGTGGATTTGTTTGGCTTCCGCATTGGTGGCGATCAACGAGCGGAGCCGCTCGATATCCCCATCCGTCGCGATTAAGCGGGGATGGCCAGGAACCAGAGTCTTGAGCAACGCTGGCCTCTCCTGCCCCAACGCCAGGTCCGGCACCAGCAGAAGGCACCCCAATAAAACCGGCAACAGGAGCAGAACAGAAGAACGAAACAGACGCATGGGATCAATTCGGATCATCATATACAATTCTCCTCATTTAACAGAGATCAGCCGACTCGTGCCAACACATCGAGGCAGAAATACCAATGCCCAAGCACCAATGGCCAAAACTATGGTAAACCATCCTATCTCTATCGCAAAGAGAATGACCAAAACTAAACCAAACCAAGGATTGAACGTGGAAAAGAAGCGCGAAAACGCCTTGCCTACGATCCATCCCCATCCCTACCCATACGCCGCACGAACCCTGTATTGACCCCAAACCCCGGTATGCTTCCTGAAACAATCCGCGCCAGCGTAACGCCCAGGGTTCCACCCATTTTTTATGAAAAAAATGGGCTCCCCCCTGGGCTATCCAAGAACGGCCTTTCAGGCCTCAACAAAAATGATGTGAATCAATAAGCGCTGAAAGCGCATCCCCTGGATAGCGAAGCG
>JAVFAP010000639.1:0-2712 GCA_034002445.1 bacterium
CGCCAGCGATCGCCTCAACTGGGCCTGGCCCGCCCTCCAGGCGGTCCTACAAGGCCGCGAGCCGATTGAGCAGTATACTGTAGAGCAGCGCCAGCCCTCCCCCGGCCTCGTCGAACTATGGATCCATAATGTCGGGGAACAAAACCGGCCCAATTGGGTGCGATTTCTGATCACCCCGCCTTCCCAACCCATTGTAGCGTATGATATGTTTAACGAATATCGTTTTGGTTCCATCCCGAACCAGTTGATTGGACCCGCCCCCTATCTGGAGAAGCCGCTGTTGGCGGCGTGGTACCGGATTGCTTCGGGATCCGAGCCCATTCCCGATTTATCGGTTAGTTCTGTGGAGATTGTTCCATGAATCGTACTTGGGTTTTTGTGTTGTGCGTCCTTGTTGGTACCGTGCCTGTCATGGCGTGCGGCCCGTATTTCCCCAGCAGTTATGTATTGTGGTCTCAGGAAGAGGATGTCCTGCTTCTCCCACGGACCTCGTTTTACCGCGAATTGCGGGGGATCGCCGGCAAAAGCGCGTCCCGGAGTTTCTTGCCCAAGATCAAAAATGATCTGTACGCGATCCGGGATCTAGAGACCGCACCCCCACCCACCCCGGCGCCCAATCCGCAAGAGTCCACCCAGGCGGCAGATGAGCGCGACCTGCGCAAGGCGCTCCAATCGCTCGGGAATCCAGAGGTGGATTCAATCGTCAGCGAGTATACCGCCATGCGGGATGCGATGAATCAATCCACCAAAAAGCCAATCTTCGAAAAAGATCAATACACGGTGGAATGGATGATCGCCGAACGCCAGGAACAAACAAGGGCCTTTGACCTGAGCATGTATGCGGCGCTACTGGACCGGCTGCCCCGCGAATTTTCGTTGTATGTCCAGGGCGCGGCGGCCTATCACACAGGCGACCTCGCGGCGGCGACACAAGCCTGGCGAAAAGTGCTGGAATTGCCGGAAAAAGACCGTCCCTACCGCACCACCTGGGCTGCCTTCATGCTGGGCAAGGCGGAATTGGTCAACAATCCCACCCAGGCGATACACTGGTTTGGCGAAACCCAAAAGGTAGCCCAGGCTGGTTTTGCCGATTCGCTCAACCTCGCCTTGGCCAGCCAAGGCTGGCTGGCACGGGCGGAATGGGAAACGGGGCAGGTGGTGAACGCCATCCACCGGTATTTTGATTTATACAAGGCTGGCGATGACCGGCAGGCCGCGTCGTTATCCATGCTTTGCTTGCCCCTGCGTAAAGACGCGCCGCTCGAAGTGATGCAGGATGCCCTCTGCCGTCGCCTGATCAACACGGCGTACCCAGAACCTGCTTGGTTCCAAGCGCTGGCCGAGTTGCCAGTCGAATTGACCCAGGATGAATTGGAGATGCTGGTATGGAACGCCTATCGGCGCGGGCTCTTTGCTCTCGCGCAACGCTGGCTGGCCCAAGTGCAAGAGCCCACGCCGCAAACCGAATGGGTGCGGTCGAAACTGCTGTTGCGGGATGGGAAGATCGAGGAAGCCTTGGACATCCTGAAAACCATAGTCCAATCGTTCCCGATCATTCACCAGATGGATGATGTCAGCGCGGAAATGGGCGTGATCCGGCTGGGCCGCAAGGAATTCGTGGAAGCCTTCGATTTGCTCCTAAAAAGCCGCTACTGGCTTGACGTCGCCTACCTGGCGGAGCGGGTATTGACCATGAATGAGTTGGAAGAGTACCTGACCACGCATCAAAACGATCCCGCGATGGACTACCGCGATATCCCCATCTATGCCCAGCCCAGCCCCATCACCGATCCAGAATTTTTCCGCCTGTTGGAAAGGGCGAATCTCCCCTGGAAGAACCCACAAGACGAGTACAACCCAGAAGCCTCCGCAGCCCCATTTAAGCAACGGCTTCATTACCTGCTCGCCCGCCGCTATGCCCGGCAGGGGGAATATGGCAAAGCCCAAGCCCATTATCCCGAGGCGCTGCAACCCCTGTTTTCTTACTACACCGAGGTCATGCAAAAATCCAAGGATACCTCCCTGCCCAAGCGCGAGCGGGCGCAGCACCTTTTCGACGCCGCCCTGCTCACCCGCTGGCAGGGGATGGAACTCCTGGGGACCGAAATTGTGCCGGACTGGGCCCTGTTCAATGGGATGTATGCCCCCGTGCCTCAGTTTTCCGAGAACCGCTTTCAGCATTTGTTGACCTTTGACCATCCGCCCGCTTCGCCCACTCTGTTGGCGGTGCTGACAGCCAGTTCGGAAGAAGAAACACGGTTTGCAGAAAACCATCCAAGGCCCAACCTGCGCTATCATTACCGGGATATCGCGGTGGACCTGCTTTGGGAATGTGCCACTCTCTTGCCCGATAATGATGAACTGCTGGCCCGTGCCCTCTATGAGGGGGGGCAATTCTGCAAGAACCGGGATAACGCGCGTGCCGATCTCTTTTACAAAAACCTGGTCAAGCGCTGCAATCAACTGCCCATCGGCCGGCAGGCCGACGCGGAACGCTGGTTCCCCAATACCCCCATCTGGGACGCTACCCCAACCGTCCAGTAAGGAAAAATCATGGAAACAAAGCGCTACACCCTCCGCCGCCTTTCCGATATTACCAAGGAACCCAGCACCTGCGGGTTTCGCCAACGCCTGTTCAGCTTGGGCGACGCGTCCCCGGCCTTTCTGCATGTGGTGAAGATCAGTGGTTCCAAGGCCCATTACCACAAGCGG
>JAVFAP010000640.1:0-2712 GCA_034002445.1 bacterium
GATGTCAAGCCACTCTCGACAAGCCGTTCTTGCTGCCCATTTGGGGTGATGCGGATCAGGGCTCCTGCCGTGTCTTCAGATAGGAGGGAATTTTTCCGGAATTCCAAAACATACAAATTGCCTTGCGCATCAAAGGCCATGTCGATCAGGTTGGTCAGGCCGCTGGCATACAGTTGTGGTTCTTGCCCTAGTTCCACTCGAAACACGCCGGCTCCATGCAGGGGGAAGGGGAACCCCGTCAGTTGGGCGACATAGTACGCGCCATCGGGACCCACGGCGACCGCGTTCGGCACCGCTTCCATGGGCATGGTCGGGGGATCCTGGGGGAGGAAGGGCGGTTTGGGAACCATGGTGGTTGGGAAGGTGGCGAGGGTGCTGATGGATCCATCTGCGGTTACTTGCAGCAGTGAATTGCCGCCTGCGTCCACGACGAGAAAATGCTCTCCGGTCTTGGTGAGGGCATAGGGATTGCTATCGATCAAGCCCCCATCGGGATTTTGCGTGCCTTCATAACCCGCGATATCCGCCAGAGGGTGATGGGGGGCACCTTGAGGGATGTGCAGGAGATAGCCGAGGTGATCCGCGAGGTGATTCAGTTTATCTTCCTCCGCGCGGACATTGGGATTCGCGCCCAGGCCCATGAGGAGATAGAGTTCTCCATTCGAATCGACATAGAGATCATGGACGCCCGTGGCATTGCTTCCGTTTTCCGCGGCGAGGGATGGGAGTCCTGTCACGATGCGAGTCTGCACTCCATCCACAACTTTCGTAACCGCGCCCGATTCGCCGAAGAATACCATTCCTTCGCCTCCCTCGATGGATGGGCCCGTTCCTCCTGTCCCGGCTTCCGCGATGTATAAAGCCCCATCGGGTCCAAACGCCAGCCCACGAGGGTTGTTCAGCTGGTTGGCAACCACTGCCCAATCTGCCGCGGTTGCAGCCATGGTAGTCATGCTGGTCAGGATGAGGGTCAGCCCCGCCAGCGCAATCTTGGTTCTCATAATTCAAAGTCCTTTCAATGGGTTCATGGATCTGCTTTTTAAGGCAAGCAAGAATCTGGATTTGTTGTTCGTTAAAGACATGTATAAATGAATGTTTGCAAATAAAAAACTTTGTTAATAATGCAAAGTATGGCATTGTCTCTTGGACTCGTGCCCAATTATCGAAAGCAGGATGCAGCAAAAATGGAGAAGTTGGTTATTTTTTTATGGAACTCTCCCGGATCGGGCCATGCGGTCTTCTGGTTTTTCATGGGGATTATTTGGATGCAGCGAAAGAAGAGGGGGATTTGGAGGAATGACGCGAAGTCATTTTATAAACCTTTGCGTGATGGCGACTTGAATGTATTATATCGGTTCGGTGCAAATTGAGTGGGGCTTACGCCTCGCCGTTCGATGCTTGGATACCTCATCCGCCCCATCTCAACCATCCCTGAATACCTAAAAGGAATCCCGAAATTCCAACTAAATAAATCCCACAGGAGGATAGTTATGGCAGTTAAGATTGGTATTAACGGTTTTGGCCGGATCGGTCGTTTGGTCGCGCGGGCCGCGTTGGCGCAAGGCAACGTGGAAATCGTTGGCATTAATGACCTGACCGATGCGAAAACCAGCGCGCATCTGTTCAAATATGATTCCGTTCATGGCATCTACAAAGGCGATGTGAAGGCGGATGGCAACGATCTCGTGATCGATGGCAAAAAAATCCCTGTTTCCGCCGAAAAAGATCCCGCGAACCTGAAGTGGGATGCCCTGGGCGCCGAAGTGGTTGTCGAATCGACCGGCTTCTTCACCGACCGGGACAAAGCCGCTGCCCACTTGGGTGGTTCGGTTAAGAAAGTGATTATCTCCGCCCCGGCCAAGGGTGCGGATTTGACCGTCGTCGTGGGTGTCAATGACAACCAGTACGATGCGTCCAAACATCATGTGCTCTCCAACGCGTCCTGCACCACCAACTGCTTGGCTCCGGTGGTGAAGGCCCTGCATGAAAAATTTGGTGTGAAGCGTGGGTTGATGAACACCATTCACTCCTACACCAACGACCAGCGCATTCTGGACTTCCCGCACTCGGATCTGCGTCGTGCCCGTGCCGCCGCGCTCAGCATGATCCCCACCAAGACCGGCGCCGCCGCTGCGATCGGGTTGGTTATTCCTGAACTGAATGGCAAATTAGATGGATTTTCCATCCGCGTCCCCACCCCCAACGTTTCAGTCGTCGACCTGACCGCCGAACTGGCGACCAACGCGACCGTTGCTGAAATCAACGCCGTGGTGAAAGAATACGCCGAAGGCCCGTTGAAAGGCATTCTGCAGTACTGTGACGAACCGCTCGTCTCCAGCGATTTCAATGGCAATCCGCATTCCTCCAACTGCGATGCGCCCAGCACCCGCGTGATCGATGGCAGCCTGGTCAAAATTCTGTCCTGGTATGACAACGAATGGGGCTTCTCCAACCGTGTTATCGACTTGATCGGTATCATCGCGAAATAACTGAATGCATAAAAAACGGGGCCGCACGGCGGCCCCGTTTTTCTTCGTTTCCGTGTCCCGCACGGGACAAGCCTCGGTGTGGGGCTTGGAATTTTCTCATGCTAACGCAGACCTCATCCTGAGAAGGGATTAACCGATCATGAATAAATTGACTATTGACGATATCAACCCCAAGGGAAAGCGCATTTAGGTGCGAGTTGACTTCAACGTTCCTTTGGATGCT
>JAVFAP010000641.1:0-2709 GCA_034002445.1 bacterium
GCGTGGAGAACTCCGCGACATGGTAACCATGGTTGGGGGTGGTTTCTACTTGGGTGGAACTTTTACGCAGGCAGAAGGTGTATCCCAAACTGCCAGTGAGGTCGGCTTGCAGCAAGATATCCGCGTTCGGGCCCATGCCGAGAATCTGGGGCGTTGTGGAGCCCTGCGTAACGACTTGGATCGTAGCGTCCGATTTGATCAACCAGGTCAACGCGGTGGAAGTTTGGTTGCCATTTTCGTTTTTCAGATCGGCTTTCCCGGTCCCATTGGCGTTGAGCCGAAGCGTGCCATAACTGAGGGAATTGTTCGTGTTCCCGCTGCCGATATTATGGGTGAAGATCCAATAGTCCCAACTTTGACCCGCGGGGATTTTGATCCTGGATGGGTTGGCTTCCTTGCGCAGTAAAATGAAGAGATTCAGATCATCATCGTAGGAATCACGGATTCGTTCGATATCGATCACCAGATCGTTGTTATGCGAGATGTAGACTTCCTCCAGATCACTGTCCGTAAGGGTTTGCTCCTCCTGAACCCCCACACGGCCATCCGAGGTGTTGTATGTTTCTTTGTATTGATTGCCCGTGATTTCCGCGCTGCCCCAGGATGAATGCACACTTCCGGTGGACGAGGTAATTTCCAACATGGCGCGCCAATACGAACCCTGCACCTCTTGCAGGCTGACCGCAAAAAGAAGAGACGGAAAGAGAAAAGGAAGACAGAGGACAATACGCTTCATGGCATGACCTCCAAAATGGGGGAGATGGGTGTGGAATGATCCGGGATACTTTAACAAAACCGTAGTAAAAAAACAATCCGCGGTTTTGATGGAACACTAGGATTCTTGGGATTGGAGGGGGGACTGGTTTTGATCTTGGCGTGGGAACCCTTCCAGGTATAATGAGGAGAGACTCTTGCAGGGTGGAAGGCGGTACGATGGATTGTGCAGGAAAACGAACGTTCCTTGGGCTGGCTGTGCTGTTGCTTTGGGGCTGGATTCCTCCTCTTGTCTCAGCGGAAGTGGACTCGACACAGACTGTGCTGGGGTTGTATCCAACCGGTCAGACCGAGCGGCAGCATGAGCAGACGTGGTTTGAATACCGCAGCCATCCGATTCATCCAGAAGCAGGGACCGCGCGGATTGTGCGGCTGGATCAGCTGCGCCTGAAGAATTGGGCCATGCGCTGGGCCGTGCAGGTTGCCGATGGGACGATCCGTTCCGTATCCCCAGACTCTCTTTCCCTCCAAGAAACCCAGCCTTTTACCTTGATTTGTTCTCTTGCTTACCAAGGGCCGCTTTCGTTGAATCCAGCCCAATTGCAGGCAACCCGTCCCGAGGTGTTGCTGGTTCCGGGTGCAGGATTGTGGTGCCAGCCTAAAAGTCTGGACCCGCCTTGGTACAAACGGCTGTTTGGGGCCAAAACTCCCGTTCGCTACAATGCTCGGGAAACTACACCAACCCATATCGTTATGATTTTGATGGACACGTTGCGGCCCGATCATACGCCACCCTATGGGCATCCCCAGGTGATCGCCCCGCATTTGGATATGCTGGCTTCTCTGGGTGTGCTGTTTGAAAATGCCTATGGGGCCTCTTCCTCCACCCGGCCCAGTTGTGGTTCCATTTTTTCCGGCCTGCATCCGCCGGCGCATGGCGCGGTGCGCCATGCCACCGATGGCGCGGCACTCCATCCTGGCGTGCGGCTGTTCTCGCAGGACTTCCAGACCCAGCAATTCGATACCGCCTATGTTTCCTGCAACGCGCAGGTGACCGAACTGTATGGTTTCGACAAGGGCTATGCGCATTTCGAGTGCCCGGTGTGGGAAAGCCAAGTCACTCCTCGGGGGCTGGCGCTGCTACAAACGTTGCGCTCGCCCTTCTTTCTGTACCTGCATTACCTCGCACCGCATCAACCCTACGAACCGCCGGCCCTGCTCGCCTCCATCTATGAAGGCAAAACCGCTACCCCGGAAGAAGCCCTCTACTGTGGAGAAATTACCCTGGACGACCGCCGGGTCGGGGTAATTCTGCGGGAATTGGCCGAGCAGGGGATTCTGGAAAGTACACTGATTTGGCTTCTTTCCGATCATGGTGAGGAATTTTGGGAACATGGCTGGAATGGGCATGGCGCCAATCTGTATGAAGAATCGGTGCGGACTGTTTCGATCGTTACCTACCCACGGTTCTTCCAGCCGGGATCGCGGGTGGAAGCGCTGGTTTCCCATGTGGATGTCTATCCAACCCTGGCCGCTTTGTTGGATTGGGACACACCGCCATCACTGCAAGGGGTCAGTTTGCTGCCGCTGTTGCGGGGGACGGCTCAACCCCTCGTGGCCGAGCGGCCTTTGTTTTTGCATCACGGCGGCGGGGCGAACAAGGGCGTCCATGAATCGGATAAAGAAGCCGTGTTGGCGCAAGGGATGAAAATGGTTCAGTGGACCCAGAAAAATCAGTGGGAGCTGTATGATCTGAAGACAGATCCCCAAGAGAAGCGAAATTTGACAGAGTTGGCCGCGGCCGAAGCGGAGGCGCATGGGTTGCGCCTGCTGCTGAAGGCGCAACTCGAGACCTGTGAAATTTTAGCCAGTCAGTACCGGGTACCGATAGATGAGACAGAAGCGATGCAGGTTCCAGATCATGTCCTGGATAACATGCGCCATCTGGGCTACATTGAATGAGCCTGGCCGTTTGCAAAAGTGAAGGATGGGGCT
>JAVFAP010000642.1:0-2707 GCA_034002445.1 bacterium
GGAGGGGCCTGGATTGGCTTGGTTGGGGTTTGCGTTGTCTTGGTTTGGACCGCTGTTGATTTTGGAGCAGATGGATTGGATCGCGCGGATGAAGCAACCGTGGAGGTTTCTATTTTGGGAGCGGTTGGGGTTACTTTGGGGATTTGGGCCAGAATGGCGTCGATTTCTGATTCGACAGGATTGCTGACCACTTTGTTTGAATTGGTTGTCAAGGGCCGACTGGTCATTGCTATGACTTGTTCGCGTTCAAAGAAATATTTGCGAATCCCCTCGTAGGTGGCATGGGCCAAGGTTTCTTTATTCCGGTCCTTGCGAACATACTCGTGCTCGATCGGATGAGTTAAAAAGATATACTCGATTAACACCGAGGGCATATTAAGATGCTTAAGAACTTTGAATTTGGGACTCGCCTTGATGGGATTGGGCCGGATTACCATTTCGGGGATGCGGTCAACCTCATGGGTGATGCTGGTCGCCAGTTCCTTACTGAGTTGGGAACTGTTGAGGATCATATCCATCAAGACCTTGGACCCGATGGCATCCTTGATGGTCACACTATCGGCGGCATCGAATTCAGAACTGCGCCACTCTTCCGCCAGGGTGGTCGCGGCCGTTTCATCAAAGATATAAATTTCATAGCCGCGGACGGTTTTGTGATATTTGCGGTAGGCGGGGGCATTCAGGTGCAGCGAAACATAAATATCGCCTTTGTATTCCTTGGCGAGATTCACCCGGTAATCCAGCGCCTTGCTGCGGAAGGCAAGCGATGTACTGAATGGCACATCGGGGGGCATGGGGTAATAATCCCCATCCCGAATCAAGATTCCCATCATCTGCGGGTGGGAATCCACCAACCGCTTCAGTTTCTTTCCGATTTCCAATACCACATCTTTCTCGACTAGGTGGGGTGGATTGGTATAGACCCCGGCGGTTCCCGTATCATGGCCGCCATGACCCGGATCGATGACGACCACTTTGCCCCCGTTTTTACGAAATTCCGCGATTTTTTCGGGGGAGGGGATTTTGGAATAATTGGGACGCTTGAAATGAAGGTTAATCAATACCGCGCCATCCCCAGAGATGCAGGTAATATTGTTGAGATCCACATTGGAACTGACGGGGATCGTCATCCACAATTCCCCTGGATTTTGGGAGACGGAGATCTTCTTGAACGAAACACTATCGGCGGACAAAGTCCGCCCGATCGCTCCCGCAGTGAGTCCGCGAAATTTCAAAACCAAAATGGGGGGATTGTGAGAAAAGGGGACAGCGCTACATGGGATCTGGCTTCCGTTCATTTCCACAGCGATTTGGGTGTAATGGACATAATCGCCCACGCGGATGGCGTTGATGGAAGCCGAACTGGCGGATAGGGATGATTGGATCGGCAGGCTGATAAAAACCAGGAGAGCAAGCAACGCGCGATCTATGGGTAACGATTTGTGCATCATAATCATTCCTGCAAGTTTAAAGTGTGGATGGGGTCTCTTTCGCCTTCATCCTCCGGGTAAAAAGGTGCATTTTTTATGCCAATTTAGCACCTTTTTTGGTGGAGCGCAATAGTAATCTTGCTTTTTGTCTATGGTTAGGTGCGTTTCGTTGAGGTAAAACATAATATGGAAATGGGAAGGAATAATATGAAAGCGGGGGGGAAAGAGAGCCATCTGGACAAATCTTCCCCCTTTCCTGGGCTGGTTGAATGGTTTTGCCGCTTTTAAAAAAAAGCCGGAGAACCGGCTTTTTTACCTCAGTCGCGAGAAGGGGGGGATCAGTCGGCCCGGTCTTCTTTCAATTCCTTGATGTGATCGCGGGTTTCGTCCAGATCGAGCTGCAAACTCTTGGGTAAGGTATCCCATAATTCGCTTTTTTCGATGTATTTCTGGTAATAGCCGATGGCTTCTGGGATCTGGTTTTGTTCCTCCAGAATCACAGCGATGTTGAAGAACAATTCTGGTTGTCCGCACCCCATCGATTCCGCCTTTTTAAACAAGGCCATCGCTTCCTGGTATTTTCCCTTTTCCGCTTCCAGCGTGCCCAAATTGTAAAGATCGAGCCCGTCCTGACTTTGGCTTACCACACCGGCCATGCCTTTGATCTCGTCCCGCATTTTGAGAGTCTCTTCTGGTTGCAGGCTATAGAGAAGGGTCAGGCCATAACGCTTGATTGCATAGTTTTGATCCGTTTCATACAATTCCTTGAAACGGTTTATTTCATGATCGTACAGGTCGTGAGAGGTCATGGTCCAGTCTCTGTTCCTCCTGAAGATGGATACGCAAAGAAATAATCTTATCGGATCTCCTTGGAAATACAAGGAGGGTGTGGGGGGGGAAATGGCAGGGGGCCTTCTGTCGCCGAGCAGATCAGAAAAACGAGCGAAGAAGAAGCGAGAACGCTTCTTCTTCGCTGTGGTGGTTTCTTCGATCTTAGAAAAGGGACCAATCCTGGATGGCCGTTTCAGGACTCAGAAGCAGAATGTCCCAGTTTTTCGGGATGTTCCACGATTCCTGAATCTCCCCATCGGCGTTGATCATCCAGAGCGCATACCGGGATTCCCGGATTTTGGAGGCAATTGCGTCATTGGTGCTTAACGAGAAGCCGATCTTTTGGATATCCAGCGGATTCAGAATCTCGGCCTTTTTCAGGGTGTAGTCCGAGCCGTACCCTTGCCCCTCGGGGTTAATCCGGCCACCAAAGTTCCACACCTGGC
>JAVFAP010000643.1:0-2705 GCA_034002445.1 bacterium
CGACGCTCTTCCGATCTTAAGTCGGGATCTGATCGATGCAGCCCGTGCCTTCCCGATCCCGGTGATCCCAGGTGCTGTCTCCAATCAATACGACAAACTCCGGAGAAAGGCCCGTCCATTCCGATTGCGCATACCGCAAAAAGCGGACAATCGCCTCCACATCCGGATAGCCATGATTGAATTCGTCATAAATATCTTGCACATCGGTCAGCAAGACCCGAAACCCTTGCGCCGCCCGCCGCGCAGCCAGCGTCCGCGCCTCCTCCACCATCGTATGATAGGCGAGGATGACATAATCATAGCCCTGATCCGTCCGGTGCAGGCTGGATGGCCAATCCCGCTGGGTTTGGTAGGTTTCAGGATACTGGCCCACGGTATGAATCTCGATCCGGTCCCACCCCTCTTGGGGCAACACCACACTCCGCCCCTCCGGCGCCTCGGCACTGGTTAACCGGCGCACCACCTCATGGTTCTGGATCAGCCATAGACTAAATCCGTCGTCTCCTTCCATCTGCAATGCCTTCAGTTCCGCCGGAACCACTCCCCGGTCCAGTCGGATCGGCTCACCCCCCAGCACCACCCGGCGCGGATAGGTATAGGTGATCTTTTTGATGAATAAATAAGGGATATTATCAACCTTCTCGCTCGCCCCCGTCTTCTGGAACGAAGGCTTCTGAATTTGGCTTTGCTGCAAAAACCAAACCGTGGGCGAATCCACCACCGCCTTCGCGGGCGCGCTAAAGACCAGCTCGGTCGCGGCCCCCACCGGGATCGTATAATCCGTAGTACAATCGGCCACATTCACCGCAAACGCGCAGTTCCCCGATGTCTTGTTCAAGACCGCGATGCGCAATTCCACCGTTCCGTCCGCGACCAGATCCGGGCAGTCCAGCAGAAACGGTTTCTTCGGTTCATCCATCTGCATGAAGAACCATTCAAAATCATTGATCCGCTTTTTTACCAGAATTTCTTCCTTATCCGCCACGCCTTGGACAGGAACCACCGCCGTCCCGCCTTCGCTCCACTCAACTGGCTGGGGCAAAATCCGCTTGGGCGTGCTCTCCATCGCAAACCAGGTCAGGGTATAGATGCTGTCCGCGGTATACTCCGATCGCGATAGTTCCCCATAAAAAACAATCCCCTCTCCCTCTTCCAATACCCCATTGCCATTCTCCTCGATCGCGCACGGAATCTCCTGTCCCTCATGCCAAATGCGCACCTGCGTCAGGTCCACCACCGCCAGATCCACCCCACTGCGGGCCAAATCGACTGCGGGCAACTCCACCACCCCCGTTTGCCGGACCGTAAACCGCACCGCGTCCTCCCGCGGCGGTACCGGGGCGAATGCGGCGTTCACCAAGGCCCCTTCCGCCGCATACCCCACCACATGGGGTACAAATCCCTGCACCTTCTCTTCGTCAGGAATCTCCCGCTTCCGCCGCATGGCGGCAATCTGATCCCGGTTGATACAAAAACTCTCGTACAGCGGCGCATACCCCGCGTCCTGACGCGGTGTCTCCGCACCGGCGGCAAACGGGCTCTCGGTCCACCGCACCGTCAGGTGCAATTGGGTCAGATCCACCTTGGTGTGCACGCTGCGGCCATCCTGGCCTTTGGCTGTCGTGGTTGAATGGGGATTAATCGTCAGGCAAAAAAGATCCAGCTCGTGGAAGGCATACGTGGCGGGTGTGATGGCCTTATCCAGCCATTCCCGAATTTCTGGCGAGGCCGATTCCAGCGGGGCCGCGGCCTCCGCATACCGGCCCACCGTCTCACCCCGCTGCACCAGCGTAAAATCCCAGCCCGTCAACTCATACGTCACCGTCGCCCCGGCCGGGATTCCGACAAACAGCGGACTGGTGTCGCTTGGGCTTCCATCCTTCGGTTCCGCATACTGAACCGTTATAAAATTCATTCCCTGCTCTACGACCGTAAAGCAGGGATTCTCTGCGGGTAAATACTCGGTTTTTCGTAAATCGGCATGACCACACAACATCCCACTCGTGAGAAATACCAATACACTCGGCAATAAGCAGCGAAGTCTCATCAGACACTCTCCCTTATCGCCATTCACCCAATTGCCAAAGATGGGTCATCGATGCTGGTTCAGCAATCCCATCCCTTCTGGATAGCCCATGATCAGATTCATGTTTTGAACTGCCTGCCCCGCCGCGCCCTTCATCAAATTATCGACCGCGGACACCAGGATCAGCGCGCCATTCTTCTTGTCCTCATGAATCGAGATATCGACATAGTTGCTTTCCCGCACGGCTTGCAGCGTCGGCTGCTCACCCAACGGATACAATCGGATAAATGGCTCATTTTGATAGATGCTATTGTATTGCTTCCAAATGGCTTCCAGAGAGATGTCCTTGCTCCTTTTACAAAAAATTGTCGATAGAATGCCCCGTTGCAACGGCAAGAGATGCGGCACAAAGGTCGCCGATACCGCCGTCCCCGTCGCACGACGCAGGACCGACAAAATCTCCGGCGTATGCTGATGGTTGCCGATCCGGTACGGATAAAAATTCTGATCCAACTCCGGATGGTGCAAATGGGCCTTGGGTTTCTTCCCCGCCCCCGTCACCCCCGACGCGGCACTGATATGTATCCCCTCCGTCTCGATCATCCCTTCCCGTATCGCGGGATACAGCGCCAGGATGATTCCCGTCGGATAACATCCCGGGTTGGCGATCAGCTTCGCC
>JAVFAP010000644.1:0-2705 GCA_034002445.1 bacterium
AGCGAGAGAAAGGCTGGCGGGGGACCAGCCTTTATGGATCTACAAACCGCGGGGAGATTCAAGTTCTTTCAGGCAGTAGGGGGTTGGGGTGGGAGCGCATGGGTGGTTCCGCACTTGGGGCACTGAAGTTGGGTCAGGGCAAAGCCTGCGGGGATTTTGAGCCGCAAGCCACAAGAACACAGCAGGGGGAGAAAGCCCGCCTGCGCCCCCAGGAGATCATTGACTTGGGCAATGCGCTGGATGGCGTCTTCCTTGGAGTCTGTCCCAAGAGAATCGCGCTTGCCGACATCCTCCGCCTCGGCCAGGGTTTGCGAACCTAGGCAAGCGCGCCGGGGTCCCAGCACGGTGCGATAGGCCTGCTCATAGGCGCCATACCCGGCACTGGTCATGTTGCGTAAAACCTGCACCCGTTTTTCGGTCGGGGGGTGGGTGGAAAAGAGCCCGGTCAACGACCGCCCCGCGAGGGGATTGACGATATAGAGGGGCGTCAGGGCGCGGTTGGTGTATTGCATTTTTTCGGTGTTCGAGGCGATTTTTTCCAAGGCCGAGGCCAGGCCTTCGGGAAAGCGGGTGAAACGGGCAGCGGACGCGTCCGCCAGGTATTCCCGCTTGCGGGAACAGGCGAAGTAGAGAATCTGGGCCAGCAAGGGCGCGACAATCGCCAAGACCAGGGCGATAAGAAACAACACGACCTGGCCTTGGTCATTATCCCGAGAACCGCGACGGCGGCCGCTGCCATAAAACATGGACCGCACAAAGAGGTCGGAAATAATCACGATGGTCCCCAGCATCACCGAGGCCAGGGTCATAAACTTGACATCGAGATTCTTGATGTGGCCGATTTCATGCGCAACCACCCCTTGCAGTTCGTCCCGGTTGAGGCGCTTCAGCAGGCCCGAGGTGACCGCCACCGCCGCTTTTTCGGGTTTGCGGCCCACGGCGAACGCATTGGGGACCGGGTCATCAATAATGTACACATCCGGCATCTTGCCCAGCCCGGAAGCGATCGTCATCTCTTCGACGACATTCCACAGAATGGGCGCGTTTTCTTTTTGGATTTTATGCGCATGGGAAGAGGAGAGCAGGATACGATCCCCACTCAACAACGCCACTAGATAGAGGAAAAACCACAATCCGAGGGCGATCAGACTCCCCATGCCGCCCCCCACCGAGGGATCGATCGCCAAGCCGATCGCGAAGCCCAGGGAGACCAACAAAATACCCATCAGGATCACCAAGCCCATCGAGCGGCGGCGGTTACTACGAATGGCTTCCCACATGGATCCATACTCCCACAAACAATATTTCCACGGTCATGAACCCGAGGGGGCGCTGAGGCCCCCTCCCCGATTGGTTAAAACTCCACTTTGGGTACAGCACGTTCTGCTTCATTTTCGATTTCAAAGAATTCTTCTTCCTTAAAACCAAAGATCCCCGCGATCAGGTTGGTTGGGATGGATTGGATCTTGGTGTTGTATTTCATCACCTGATCGTTAAAGAACTGGCGGGCAAACCCAATTTTGTTTTCTGTAGAACTCAGTTCTTCCTGCAGTGCCAGGAAATTTTGGTTGGCTTTCAAGTCCGGGTATTGTTCCACCACCAGCATCAGCCGACCGAGCGCTCCGCCCAAGGCTTGTTCGGCCTTCGCTTGTTCGCCCACGCCCTGGGCGGAAACCGCCGCCGCACGGGCTTGGACCACTTCTTCCAAGGTGGATTTCTCATGGCCCGCATAGCCTTTGACCGTTTCCACCAGGTTGGGAATCAGGTCATGACGGCGCTTGAGTTGGACATCGATCTGCGCCCAAGCGTTTTTCACCTCGTTGCGCAGCCGCACCAATCCGTTATACGCGCCCATGAACCACAGGAGCAACCCCACAATAAGGATTATAAATCCACCAAAGAAAATGACGATTATCATTCCGAGACCAGCTAACATTGTCATCGATACCTCCAGATTTGGTTATAAATCGTGAATCTACTTTTTCAATTCATGTTCATACAGGCTGGCAAAGAAGGCCGCGACACAGCCCGACTTGCCATGGGTATATTGCTTCACCAGGGATTCGATTTCGCCCCGGTCCAGCCAGAATCCATGTTCCTTGCGGCAATGCTCGACCTCCACGGGCGCATTATGCCCCAGGGTTCCCTGCTCCATCGCGCGGCGGCAGCGAGGACAGCAGCGGGTGGATTTTCCCTTGGGATGGAAAGAGTGCTGGGCAAATAGAGATTCCTCGCCGGGGCAGCCTTCCAGCTGCAGAAGCAGTTCCAGTTCTCCCAGATCCAACCAGGAACCGCCGCACTGGGTGCAGAAATCCAATTCCACCCCATTCAGTTCCAGAATAATCAACGGAAGACCACAATCAGGACACATCATTCTTCTCCAAGCAGACTCAGACGGTGTCATTCTATCATACGAAAGGGGCTGAAGAATATTCCATTTATTCTTTTGGATAATTCTCGCCGGGCGAGCGGGTGATGCGAAAAGCCAAAACTGGCTTGCCAGCTTCGCCAAATTCGCCGCGGAGCATGATCCAGCAATCCTCATCCGCCTTGGCCTCGGCGGAGGAACGAACCAAACGGGCGGAAATCTCCTGTTTTTGCATGGGCTCCAATTCGATGGGGAGTTCTGGCATTCGCAGTTGCCAGGCGGCAGGCAGGTGCTCAGTCAACAAGACGCCTTTCGCCTTGGTTTGGCTGAAGTTGTA
>JAVFAP010000645.1:0-2692 GCA_034002445.1 bacterium
CATGTAGCCCATGCCGTTGAGGACATTTTGTTCGGGGTGGGAGGGGTCGGGAGCGCCCAGGGTGATGACGCGAACGACGACGATCATGGCCATGAGGACCAAGAGGGGCATGGCGATGCGGCAGAAGCGCTCAATGCCTTTGGAGAGGCCACGGTAGATCAAGTAGAAATTCGCGGTAAACGTGACAAGGAAAAAGCCGAAACTGGTGTAGACCGAGGTGAAGAACTCGCCCTTTTCCTGGCCGGTGAACTGGGAGAAGAAGGGGGCGTAGGTGTCCTTGGAATCGGAGTAAAGTTGGCCGCTGAGGGAAAACCAGGTATAGGCCAAGCACCAGGATTCCACGTAGACATAGTACATATAGATGACCACGGGGACGAACATGCCCAGGGCGCCGACATATTTGACGATCCCGCCCTTGGTGAGGACGCCGAAGAGACCGGGAGCGGAGGAGAGGCCGGAGAGGCGGCCTGCCCGGCGCCCCATAATCCATTCGACCCAGCAAATGGGGATGCCCAGGAGTAAGAAGGCCAGAAAGTAAGGGATCATGAACGCCCCGCCCCCGTTTTGGACAGCGATTCCAGGGAAACGCAGAAAGTTACCCAGGCCGACCGCGCTGCCGGCGACGGCTAAAATAACTCCAACTTTGGTCCCCCAACTTTCCCGGGGGGGCAATGCTTGATAGTCCGATCCCTGTGGCATCGAGTTTCTCCTTTGGTTGAGTGTGGTCCGGCAGGCACAGCGGAAAGACCGTTGGTGTTTTACCATGCCGGAAGGTGGGAGATCAAGCCCTGGCCTCGAGGGGAATGGGATTGGGGAATCCCACGTATTAAAAACGAGGAGGGGATCCTGCCCGGTAAAAAACCGGGTGCATTGTAACGCAAAAAGGGAGAAGTGGGCAGGTTAATCGGTTTTGTGGGTGGTGAAGGTTATATTTTCTGAAAATTGAAAAATAAGAAGCGGTGGGGTGAGGATCGGGAGTCGGGAGAGAAAAGAAAAAACCGCTCGGGGAGGCCGAACGGTTTTCGCAGGCTGGAAGAGTGGAGGGGATCAGTCCGCGATGGCTGCGTTGAGGGCGTCGGACAAGATTTGTTTTTGGGTGAAGCCAACCCATTTTTGGACGACGTCCCCATTTTTGATGATCATGAGGGTGGGAACGCTCATAATGCCATATTGTCCAGCCAGGGCTTGGTTGTTATCGACATCGACGGCGACGACTTTGGCGCGGCCTTGGAACTCGGCCGCAAGTTCGTCGATGATGGGGGCGATTTTCTGGCAGGGGCCGCACCAGGACGCACCAAAATCGACCAAGACCGGAACCTGGGCTTGCAGGACTTCGGATTCATAATTGCCACTGTTGATCTCTATGGCATTCGACATAGTGTTCTCCTTAGTTTAAAAGGGGTAGAGTTGATGACCAGAAGAGCCTTCCGTCCACGTACCAGTATACGTGACCATGCAAATTAATTTGGAATACCCTTCTTTTCATATTGGAAAAACGACCTTTTTTATTATAATCTTTGCAAAGGACTCTATCAAGTCAATACCGGGAACGAAGGAATGGGAATTCTGTTCGGTCCCGCTACCTATCCAGGGAGTAATCATGAAACCAATTTTCGCCCTATTCGTACTCGCCGTTTTGCTGGCCGGGTGTTCCTCGGCGGAGAAAAAAGAGTCATACACACCTTCGCCTTCGACGATCGAGGCTGAAGCGAAGGATCCGCTGCAGGAGAAGATCGATAAGCGGATGGAGCAAATCCATTCGGAGCGGAGTGGGAAATACCGTTTGCGGTCGTTGTTCAATGGGGGGTGAAGCTCCAGGTTCGATCCTGGAATTCAAGACGCCGCAGGGTACAATGGCGGATGGAAGAGAACAGTTTTTCTCACATATACTTACTGAATGGATTGGCCAGGTTTTGTAACCATGAAATGCTCCAATGAATGCCATGTGAAAATTGTTGGTGTGAGCGGGTATTCGGGCGGGGAACTGATCCGTCTGTTGTTGAATCATCCGCAGGTGAAGTTGACGGCGCTGACGGCGTTTTCGCTGACCGAGCCGACGCCGCTGCACACGTACTTTCCCCGGTTGCGGGGGGAGTGTGATTTGCTGGTAGAGAAAGAAGTGCCGGGAGAGGCGGGCGACGCGGATGTGGTATTTTTGTGCACCCCGCATGGGGAGTCGATGCGGATCGTGCCCGAATACCGGGACAAGCAATGCACGATCATCGATTTGTCGGCGGATTTCCGGTTTGTGGATCCGTCGGAGCGGGAAGGGTATTACGCGGCCCCGCATCCAAGCGCAGAGGCTTGTGCGGAAGCCGTGTATGGGATGCCGGAACTTTTCCGGGACCGGGTGAAGGGGGCGAAGCTGATCGCCAACCCGGGATGTTATCCGACGGGAATCATCCTGGCGCTGTATCCCGCGATACGGGAAGAGATGATCGAGACGGAGGGGATACATATCAGTGCCGCGTCGGGGGTGACGGGGGCGGGGAAGAAACCCAAGGCCCATTTGCACCATCCGGAGTTGGACCAGAATTTTTATCCGTACCGGATCGGCAACCATCAGCATACACCGGAGATTTTGTCGGTCCTGCGTCGTGCGACGGGGACGGCGGTATCGGCGACCTTTGTGCCGCATCTCTTGCCGTTGCAACGGGGCATTCTATCGACAATTTTTTGTAAAAGGAGCAAG
>JAVFAP010000646.1:0-2691 GCA_034002445.1 bacterium
AGGTAAAGGAATTATCAGGATTTTCAATTTCTTCCAGTTGATTGGAACTTGCGTTTCTCACAACGAGTGTAACGATGCCACTGTGACGACTCCTATCAGCGAATTCTTCATAAATTTCAACATCTTCACTGAGCATCGGATGATCATTTTTATTATTCAAGTAAGCACTCCACCCCTTACTTTCAAAATTCTGGTTAACATACTCAATTTTTCCATGGAAGGATAAACCAGAATTCATTTGATCCATGGTAATCAATTTCGCTTGTTCGAAGACATTTTTAATACGATCCACATCCGAAGAATACGTTTGATTGATCGCCCCGAAAATTATCATCATAACTGAAACAAATTTATACATGATTATGCCTCCACTTAGATAGGGATCCGATTCCACCTGCACAAGGTTATGAAAGCGAATATACCATTCATCCCCAAAAAGGTCAACAGGGTTTTTCTAAAATCCCGGACACGCCCCCCTTTCGTTTATCCCCGCCCCGAAGATCATCGCAAGGGGTAAAAGCAGCGCGGGAGCGAATCAAAAAACGCCAACGGTGGAACAGAGGAAACAGGGACAGAGAAATCAACCATCCAGCGGCATTGCAGCATTTAATTCTATCGTGGAAACCTTGGGAGAATCAGATGGAGGAAAAAGAATGGAAAAGATTAGAAAGAGGAAAACCCATGGTGCCGGAGGTGGGACTCGAACCCACACGTCCCGGAGGACACCAGATTTTGAGTCTGGCGCGTCTGCCAGTTCCACCACTCCGGCATTTCTTGGTCACGAGGCCTGCAGGATTGCTTCCGCATGGGCCTGTTTTGGCGGTGCAGGTTATAATATTAGCCGCCCTCCCCCCTCCCGTCGAGCCATGCAGACAAAAAAAGTGAATTTGGCCCCCTCTTTTTCATCCCCCATGCTGGGTGCCGCCGCTTCAATCCCCTGCCGGATCCGTCTCGATCGCCTTAATGCAGCGCCCTGCCGGGACACAGCCTTGACCCACCCCGGCCGCCCTCGTACCATTTGAGTATACCCTTAGGAAGCGATGGGACAGTGCCATGGTCAGTGTGTTGACTCCCGATACCCGGTTTGCTCAAATTCAATCCCAGTACAAAGAAAATCTGCAGCATGCCCTCGCCGCCCACCGGGCGGGCGAAGACGCGCGCGAACTCGTTCGCCAACTCACCGAAACCACCGACAACCTGGTGTTGTTGACCCTCAAGGCGTTCATGAAAGAGATCCTGGGCCAGGGCGATCTGCCCGCGCATATCCTGCTGCTGGCGCAAGGGGGCTACGGGCGCCGCGAACTGCATCCCAAATCGGATATCGACCTGATCTTCCTCTATCAAAACACCCTCTCCGCGCCCGAGCAGGAACTGGTCAAGGCCCTGTTCCGTACCCTCTTCGATTTTGGATTTCAAGTCGGGCACTGTTGCCGCAGTTTCAAGGAAGCCCTGGAAACCGCCACCAAGGACGACCAAAGCCGAACCGCCATGTCCGAAAGCCGCTTTCTGGCCGGCGATTACCGCCTCTTCGAGCGGTTTAAGCTGGACTTTTGGAAAACGGTTTCCAAAAACAAAAAAGAGTACATCCGCCGCAAGATCGAGGAACGCCAGGAACGCAACGCCCGCCACGGCACCACCATCAATATCTCCGAACCCCACATCAAGGAAAGTCCGGGCGGGCTGCGCGATTATCATTTTGGCCTTTGGCTGGGCTCGCTCGTCCAGGGCCAGACCCTGAACCTGCTTCATCTCTGCTACCACCATTTCATTACCGACGCCATGATGAAAAAGGTGCAGGACGCCCTCTCCTTTTTGTGGCGGCTGCGCAACGATCTGCATTTCACCACCGGGAAGGAGCAGGATGTTCTTCTTCTCACCCTGCAAAACGAACTCTCCCAGCGCCTGGGCTACCAGGATCAGCGCGGCCGCCTCTCCGAAGAGCAGATGATGCGCGATTACTACAAACACGCCCTATCCCTGCTGGAGTTCGCGGACCACATGCAGCAAAAGTGCACCCCCCAGCCCGTCTGGGATTACCTGCGTTTCAAACACAAAAAAGCCCTGCCCGGAGGATTTGCCCTCTTCGACCGCAAAATTCACACCCCCCCGGACCTCAACTTTTTCGAGCACCACCCCCCGCGCCTGGTGCAAATCTTCCTGCACGCGGCCCAGTACAACGCCCCCTTGTCCGATGAGGCGCTGACCGCCATCCGCGACAATCTCCATCTGGCCGACCAAGCCTTCCTGCATCATAAGGAAACCGCCGATCTGCTGCGCGCTTTCTTCGCTCTCCCTGGCAAGATCGAGCCCGCCCTGCAGGCGATGCGCAAGACCGGTCTGTTGGAATGCCTCTTCCCCGAGTGGAAGGATATCGCCAACCTGGTCCGTTACGACCTGATCCACCGCTTCACCGTCGATGAGCACTCGTTCCTCTGCCTCTACCATCTGGATAACCTGGCCACCGATACCGTCAGCCATGCCAAGGAGCGCGAGCAAATCTGGCGCCAGATCCAAAAAAAAGATGTGCTGCGCCTGGCCATTCTCTTCCATGACATCGGCAAGGGGCGCAACGGCGATCACTCCATCCTCGGTGCCAGACTGATCGAAACCATCGCCCAGCGGCTGCGCTATGAAGAATCCGATATCAACCAGATGGTCTTCCTTGTCCTCAACCACCTGCTGATGAGCCAC
>JAVFAP010000647.1:0-2676 GCA_034002445.1 bacterium
CAGGTCGGAGCCGCCGATGCCGACGGTGACAAAGACCTTGGCTTGTTGACGGACCTGGGTGGCGATCTCCGCGATTTGCCGCATGGAGGCGTGGTCTGGATGGGTATCCGGAACCTTGTGGCACCAAGTCCACGCACGCAACTGCTTGATCAGCTGGGCGTACCCGGCGCGGTCTTCTTGCTGAAACTGAGACTGGATGGCGGTCAGTTGCGAGTCGAGGAAACTCAACCACTCCGAGGGAACAGCCGATTCCAAACCCTGCGTTCCTTTGGAGTCGAATTGAAACGAAGCGAGACTGGGCATGGGAAAGAGAAACCTTTCTTGGCAAAGATTGGGATTTTGACTTGAGTGGACAAAAAGGCTGGGTTGCGCTAAGGCAACCCAGCCATACATGATACGTGAGGCAAGGCCAATTCTTAAGGGATTGGCGGTGGATTTAGCGGGTGAGCCAGCGCAAAATCACCCCTGGTTCCGCCTTCGCGGCGTAGACCTGCAACCGCTCTTCGGAGAGGAAGGTTTTGTAGCTCATTTCCGCCCAGGTGGTGTCAAACCGGTCCTGGGTGTTGTGGATCAGCAAGGGGACAGGAGCCAGCAAGGCCTGGGCGGTGCGGAAATCGCCCGCGCGGCGCAAGCCGGGAACAAAAGCCTGGTGCAAGAAGGCCTCATCCGAAGTTGAATCGAAGCCATTGGCATCCAGCGCCAGGGAGTTCAGCCCTTCGGCCTGACTGGCGGCGAGCAGCGCCCACGGCCCCGCCTCGCCGCACGCGGCCAGGTTGATCCGCTGGACATCAAACCGGGTTTGCATGTAGGCGATGGCGGTAAGGATATCCTGGATGCGCAGAGCGGTATCGGTTTGGTTGTAGGTGAAGAAATGGTTGCTGCCCGTCAGCTGCCGGGCGGAGGAGTCCGCCTTGGCTTCGCCGGTCATGAAGAGATCGGGGATCAAGACGGCCTGGCCCGCTTCCAGCAGGGATTTTAGTAATGCCTTGGGGGCGCCATTGGCTTGTTCAAAGAAGGCAGCGCGCCCCTCGCCATGGACCAGCACCGTCCCCGACAGGGCCGCGTCCCGCCGGGCGGGCAGATAGAGGATCCCTGGGATCTGGTCGCCTTGACCACGGCGGCCAATCACCACTTTTTCCACGAATGGATCCTGCTTGACCGTTGCAACTCGATGAATCACCAGGCTGTTGGGATCTGGCAGATGGACCGAGAGAACATGACCCAGCGCGGTTCCGGCGGTGGCTTGCAGGCTCCACAAGCGCGCGGAGGTGGTGGGTTGGCGCGAGGCCCATTGCTCTTCGGACATGCGTTTCCACTCGGCCACGATGGCGTCCTTGGTTTTGGTCCCCTCGGGGAGACCATCTGGGAAGATCCGCAGGCTTTCGATATCCGCGAATTCCAGAGGTTTTTCCTTAAAATTAGCGGCGTTGGCATCGCCTAGTACCCACTCGCCGAAGGCGGCATAGACGGCTTCACGGCTCAACTGGTTGTAGTTGTGTCCGGTATCTTGCTGCATAAAGCGGACCGCGTCCTCGGCGCCATACAGTTTGTAGATGGATTGGATCGCGGGGAACTCCATCCATGGGGTTTCGTTGGTCCAATCGCCGGTGCAGGCGATCATCATCAGCGGCCGGGGCGCCATCATCGCGCCGAACTCGACATTGAACGCCCCAATGCGGGAGTTGGGGCAATTCTCACACAGGCATCCGCCCTGGTAATGGGCCGAGAGCATGTTCACCGGGGCGGCAAAGCGCACCCGCTCATCCGCCGCCATCAGGTTGAAGGTTTGTGTGCCACCCCCGGAGGCACCGGTGCACCCAATGCGATTGGGATCGACCTCGGGCAGGCTGGCGAGGAAATCCACCGCGCGGATGCTGTTCCAGAATTGTAACCCAGGGAGAGAAAGCCCCCACAGCCATTCGGCGGGGCCGCCGAACTTGTGATCGATTTGCAGACTGTCGTTATAGCCCACCATATCGATAGCGAAGACCACGAAGCCCTGCTTGGCAAAATTCATGCAGCGGGTGGGAATGGAGTTTTCATCCGAATGGGTCAATCGGCCTTCCTTCCAATGGCCATGCGGGCAGAGCACCGCCGGAAAGGGACCCGTTTTCCCCTTGGGGCGGTAGAGGGTCCCGGTGGCGTAGAAGCCGGGCAGACTTTCGAAAAACGCCTTTTCCACGGTAAAATCAGAAAATTCCATTTTGTCGTAGATTTTGGCGTTCAGCGGGGTTTTGGGCGGTTCTGGATAGGCGCCCATACTCACCCACAAGTGGGTTCGCAGTTCTGCTTTGCGGGCTTCCCACGCGGCGAGATCCGTGTAGCGGGGGAAAGAGTAGAACGTTTCGATTTTTCGAACCGCTTGCAGACGGCCATCCAGGACGTGTTCGGCGGGATCGGAAAAGACTTGGGAATCGAGGGCATAGCCCACGGTGGAACACAGACCGAAAAGCAGGCCAAGCAAACAGAATTTTGTGATCGAGGGAAAAACAGCAGACATCCGAACTCTCCTCTCCAGAATGAGTGGAAGCCGCGAAACAGCGAATCGGGCTTCCGGTAAGATGGTAGGCTTCATTGCACCACAGATCGCGATGATTATCCAGTCGGTAAAAGCAAATTTGTGGGAAGGCGGAAGCGTAGTCTTGGATAATACGGATCCAGTCAAATTCTAATTAT
>JAVFAP010000648.1:0-2676 GCA_034002445.1 bacterium
GGATAGGGATGATCGGGCGAGGGGAAAATGAAAAAGCCGACCTTGACAGAAGCGGCTTTTGCAGTGGCTCGCGTTGGATCCCTCAGGGGATGGGCAACAACTTTTTGTTGATTTTGACGACAACTTTTTTGACCCGGGTGGGAGAAGGCCCGACCGAGAGTTGGGGCATGTGGGCGTCGTTGGGGAAAAAGACGGCAAAGGTGTGAGGCGAGACGGTCAGGCTGACAGGCGCGGCGGTGGGACGGTTGTAGAACTGCACATCCTTGGCCGCGTCGTACTCGGTGTTGTTCTGGCTTTTGTTGGCGGGGAACCAGTCCATGCGTTCGGAACCCATCAGCGCCATCTGAATATCGACATACTGGCGGTGGGCTTCGAGTTTGGCTTCTTCGAGAGAGCGGGTTTCGTATTGCTGCACCATGGCGTACATGTCATCGCCCTGCAGTTCATAGCGTTTTTCTTCCGCGTCCGGGCTCAGGGTGGTCAAAAAGGCAAAGGCGGTTTCCCAGGCTTTGCCGTAAGGGTAAATTTTCCAATTTTCGAGCAGATCGAAGATCATGGGGTTTTCTCCTAAAGGTTAAGGTAAATCTATTGTAAAAGAAAAGCCCCGCCATCGCTAGGCGGGGCGGGAGCTCAGCTGGGGATGCGTTTTTCCAATTGATTCTCGACCGGCACCACGGTGGCCTGGTGCTTTTGGACCAGGGCGTGGATTTCCTGCAGCACGGCGGGGTGGTCCTTGGCGATGTCGTACTTCTCGCTGGGATCGGCCTCCAAGTCATAGAGGAGGGGTGGATCGTGCTCGACCATCGGGTCGCGGCCATACCCAGACTTGGTTTTGTAGTGGGCTTTGTACTTGCCCAGGCGGGCGGCCCAGATTTGCTGGCCCCGGTAGTAGAACATGGCCTGCCGGGGGCTGGAGGCGTTGTGCTGAAGGGTGGCGGACAGATCATACCCGTCGTAGACCCGGTCCGTGGGCAGGTCGGCCCCGGCCAGTGCGCAGAATGTGGGGAGCAGGTCCAGGGTTGAGCCCAGGTCTGGCACCACGCCGGGCTGAATGGCGCCGGGCCACCAGAAAATGGTGGGTTCGCGCATGCCGCCCTCGAAGGTGCAGCCCTTGCCCTCGCGCAGAAGCCCGGCGGACCCGCCCTGCTGGTTGAAAGTCTGCCAGGGACTGTTGTCGGAGGTGAAAACCACGAGGGTATTATCAGCCAGGCCTTCCTGACGCAGGGTGGCCAGAATCTGGCCCACGCCATGATCGATCTCTTCCACCACATCGCCATACAGGCCGCGGCGGCTTTGGCCCGCAAACGCCTCGGATGTAAAGAGGGGGACATGGGGCAGGTTGTGGGCGAGATAGACAAAGAAGGGCTTCTCCTTGTTGGCCTGGATAAAGCGGATCGCCTCTTCGGTATAGCGCCGGGTGAGGGTGGTTTGATCAGCGGGGCGCTCGATGATTTCTTCATCGCGCATGAGGGGCACGTTGAAATACTCAATCTTTGCATTTTGGAATACGGGAGTGCCTTGCGGGGCGACTTTATCCATGTCGTTGCTGTAGGGGATGCCGTAGTAGGAATCGAAGCCATGGCGGGTGGGCAGGTAGGGGGGCAGGTGGCCCAGGTGCCATTTGCCGATGCAGCCGGTGGCGTAGCCTTGCGCCTGGAGCGCCTTGGCAATGGTGATCTCGGACATGGGCAGGCCGCCGGCGGAATCGGGGAAGAGCACGCGGCGCTGATCGCTGCACATGCCGCTGCGGATGGGCAGCCGGCCGGTGAGGATGCCCGCGCGGCTGGGAGTACAGACGCTGGCGGCGGCGTAGAACTGGGTCCACTTTTGGCCCTCGTGGGCCATCCGGTCTAAGTGGGGGGTGCGGATGGTGGGATGGCCGAAGACGCCCAGATCGCCATAGCCCAGGTCATCACAGAAAATGATGACAAAATTGGGCTTGGAGGCTTGAGCCCGGGCGGGCAGTCCCGCCAGCAAGGCGGACGCTCCCAGCGCCGCGGTGTGGAGAAAGGCGCGTCGGGTTGGTTGGGGATGGCACATAACGGGTTCCTTTCTGGCTTGGATTGGGTGTATTTTGACAAAAATGGAGCGGAGCGCCTAGGGCGACGGGTAGAAGATCATCCATATGCTAGCAAGGGTGTAAGCGGAGTAAGTGACTTGGCAACCGCCTCCCTGCCATGGTCTTGCAAATCCTCTCGCCGAAAATAGTTTGGTGTCCATGAAGAGGGAGTGTGGAACATTCCCCCGCAAAAAAAGAAATTCCCTTTAGACAAAATTTTTTGATTATGTTATTGTTTCTGTATTGAATGCATTCTGTCACTCTTGCCGTGGGGAATTATAGGCAAAGTGTGCCATGATGGCCGTTCAATCCACACTCTCTTGGGAATACGCGGGGCATATCCCCGCTCATCATACCGGAGGAGGGTTCTCCATGAACCAACCGAAAACACGAGCCATTCGACAGGGCAGGTATAACTACCACCCCACCGCAATAAGAACGAAAGTCTTCTCTCTCTCTGCCTGCTCATAGGCATGATAGGGATGACAGGGCTCGCTTGGGGGCAAACGGTGGAGGTCTACCCCAAACCAGTGAGTGAGAGTGTCGAGCAAACCGGCCCAGGGCAAATGGTCTGTCTCTCTTACCCCAAGTACTACCGGGATGCAGCGCAGCAACTG
>JAVFAP010000649.1:0-2663 GCA_034002445.1 bacterium
ACGGTACCGCCTAGGGTTTCGCCTCTTTTTTCATAAATAAATGGACTGCCTCCTCGGCTATCCAGGAACGGATTTCAGGCCTTGAAGGCAGTGGGCAGTGGGTCGTTTTTTGATATGTTTTATCGTGGATAATGAGGGGAGACGAATGGGGTTAGCCGAGGAGTTTGAAGCGGATGAAGACGTAGACGAACATGGTGGGGCCAATCCAGAGCATGGCGTCCATCATGTCCAGAAAACCGCCATGGCCGGTAAGGGCCGAGCCGGAATCCTTGATCCCCGCGTCCCGTTTCAACGAGGATTCGCAGAGGTCGCCGATTTGGCCGACGATGGACATCAGGATGGTGACCAGCAGGATCTCGAGATAGCCATGGGTAAGGGGTAGCCAGAGAATTTGATCATCGAAGCGACTTTGGATATATCCGGTCACACCAATGATCAGGGCCGAAAGCAAGGCGCCGCAGACAAAGCCTTCCCAGGTTTTTTTGGGGCTGATGATGGGCGCGAGTTTGTGTTTGCCCAGGAATTTCCCACCATAAAAGCCACCGATATCGGTGAAGCAGGCAACGGCAAGCAAGAAGAACAGGTACATGGGGCCGGAAGGGATGCTGCGCAGGTAGACGAAGCAGGCCAGAGGGAATAGCAGGTAGAGCATCAAGAGAGCGTGGGTGGCGATTTCGTTGCGACATCCCGCGACCGTTTTGCCGTTGGTGATCAAACTGCTTCCCCAGAAGAAAAGAAAAGTAAGAGTGACCAGGGCATAGACGTTGTGATAGACCGTGAAGAAGAAAAAGCAGAACGCCAAGCCGTTTTGCCATAGCCGCAGGGTAACGCGCTTCTTGGCCTGCATGAGGCTGTACAGTTCTTCGCGCGCGAAGGCGAAAGCGACAAAAGCGACAAAGGCTGTGAACCAGTCGCCATGAGACCAGAATATCCCGGTCAGAAATATGGGTAAGGCAATCAAACTGGTAATGATGCGGCGTGTATGCATGAAAGGATCCACTTAGGTTCAAAGGAAATGTTGGGGATATTTTAACAAAGGGTTCGGAAATGAGGGAGGTATGAAGAGATGAAAACAAGAAATATCCCTTCGCGGCTCCCGCCAGACTTACCGGATTCGAACGGACGGGAGATCTGGGATAAAGCGGTCAGATCGCGCCATCGATTTCGGTTTGGTCTTCCACACCGCCGAAGCGTCGCTGGCGGGTTTGGTAACTGCGCAGGGCGTCGAAGAGGTTGGCTTTGCGGAAATCGGGCCACAACACAGGGGTGATCCACATTTCGGCATAAGCGATCTGCCAGAGAAGGAAGTTGGAGACACGCACTTCGCCGCTGGTGCGGATGAGCAGATCCGGGTCGGGCATGCCGGCGGTGTCCAGGCAGTTGGAGAAGAGGGCCGGGGTGATCTCGTCGATGGTGAGGGAATTGTCCTTAATGCGGCTGGCCACTTTTTTGACGGCGTCGATGATCTCGTTGCGGCCGCCATAGGAGAGAGCCAGCGACAGCATCATCTGCTTGCCAGCCTCAGTTTCCTTCTTGGCGCGATGGAGGGCGCGCTGGACCGATTTGGGCAGATCGCCGATGCGCCCGATGGTGTGTAGGCGGATCTGGTTGTCTTGCATTTCGCGCACTTCCCGCCGTAAAAAGTTACAGAGCAGGATCATGAGCGCGTTGATTTCGGTGGAGGGCCGTTTCCAGTTTTCGGCGGAAAAGGCGTAGAGGGTTAGGTAGGGGATATTGAGTTCGCGGCAGGTGCGCACGATTTCACGGACCGATTTGATGCCCGCGCGATGGCCTTCGATGCGGGGGCGCTTGGAGGCTTGGGCCCAGCGGCCGTTGCCGTCCATGATGATGGCGACATGGCGGGGTAAGCGTTGCAAATCGACACCCGCTTCGGTGGCCAAGCGCTGGGTTTCTTGCTGGGTTTCGGTCATCACTTCCGATGGAATCAAACTGGTCACGTGACCCTCTCTCCAAGGTGAAATCGGTATTTTGCGATGTATTTGCCAAGACCAATCGAAGCAAACGATTGGGATAGGGGAAGCATAACGAAAGGAAAGACTCTCTTCCAGTCTTTCAGGATGTATTGTATCTGCTTTCTGGGAATGGAGAACTCCTGCCCCGCCAGTTCGGCGAGAGGATCCGGCGGGAAGGCGATCCCGCCCGCTGGGGTTCCCCGGTTTTTGCCTTTTCAGGAATAATAGGGGAAGAGGCCCAGATACGCGCCCAGGTAAAGCAAGGCCACGGCATAGAGGCCGGAAATCAGATCATCGATCAGAATCCCCCACGAACCGTGGACATGGCGGTCGAAGTAGTTGGCGGGGGGGAATTTGATGATATCCAGGATGCGGAAGAGCAGAAAGCCGAAGGGGGCGGCGATCCAGATGGAAGCGCCGTGGAAGAAGATGGGGACCATGAGGTAGCCCGCGATTTCATCCAAGACAAAATTGCCGGGATCCTGCTTGCGCCAATAGGTTTCAGCCCAAGGGGTGAGGAGGTGGTTGAGGTACGCGGTCAGCAGCAGCAAGGCCACCATGGTGGGGACAAACCAGGCGGTGGGCAGGAACAGGTAGCCCAGGACATGGAAGAGCACACCCAGCAGAGCGGCGAAACTGCCGGGGGCGATGGGGACCAGCCCCAGACCAAACGCGGTCCCGATAACCAGG
>JAVFAP010000650.1:0-2652 GCA_034002445.1 bacterium
TCGAAGGGGAGCCCGTTATGAAAAGTTGGATCGTTGGAAGCCTTCTGTTGCTTTTTTTATTGATATACGCCTTATATTTCGTTTCCAACCCAACCCGCCAAACTTCTCAAGAACCGATCACCCTGTATTGTGCCGCGGGGATCAAGATGCCGGTGGAAGAGATTGTCAAACTGTACGAGCAAGACTATGGGATTCCCATCCAAATTCAATACGGCGGCTCGGGCACTCTGCTCAGTAATCTGAAGGTAAGCCAAACCGGGGACCTCTATCTTGCCGCCGATGCATCCTACACGCTTAAAGCGAAAGAAGAAAAACTGGTGGAAGAAATCATCCCCCTGGCGGTGATGAAACCGGTGATTGTCGTGGCCAAAGGCAACCCCAAACAAATCCATACCCCACGGGATTTGCTCCGCGCGGATGTGGCGGTAGCACTGGGCAGCCCTGAGGCAGCCGCCGTGGGCCAGATCACCCAAACGCTCTTAACCCAAGAGGGGCTGTGGGACGCGATCCAACCCAAGGTGAAGGTCTTCAAACCCACCGTGAACGATATCGCCAACGATATCAAAATTGGCAGCGTGGACGCCGGGATCCTCTGGGACAGCATTGCCCGGTTTTATCCAGAACTGGAGATGATCGAGCCCCCCGGTTGGGAAGTGGGAAATCAGCATGTTTCCGTTGGGGTTCTGACAAGTGCCGCCCGCCCGGCATCAGCATTGCATTTCGCGCGCTATCTCAGCGCCCGCGACAAGGGGCTGCTGTTTTTTGAAAAATGGGGATTTACCCCCGTGAAAGGCGATTTTTGGGAAGAAACGCCAGAAATCACTTTATTCAGCGGCGGGGTCAACCGAATCGCCATCCAAGACACCCTCAAGGCATTCGAACAACGGGAAGGCTGCCGGATTACCGTGGTCTACAACGGCTGCGGTATCCTGGTGGGGCAAATGAAGACCGGGCAGCGGCCTGACGCCTACTTTGCCTGCGACGCGTCGTTCATGGATGATGTCTCCGATCTCTTCCTCGATGTAACCGTCATTTCCCAGACGGATATGGTCATCCTGGTCCCCAAGGGTAATCCCAAAGCCATTCAAACCCTTGCGGATCTCACCCAGCCCCACCTCAAATTGGGTGTAGCCAACGCCGAGCAAAGCGCGCTGGGCGCGCTGACCCACCGGCTCCTCAGCCAACTCCACTTGCTGGATGACGTGATGAAGAATGTGGTGGTCCAAACCCCGACCGCCGATCTGCTGGTCAATCAAATCCAGACCGGCTCGTTGGACGCGGTGATTGTCTACGAAGCCAATACCTCGCAGGTTTTGGACACGCTGGATCTTGTCCGCATCGATCATCCTTCGGCCACCGCGGTGCAGCCGATCGCGGTTGGAAAAGATTCTCCCCGCAAGCAAATCGTTCAGCGCCTCTTGGATACACTCCAATCCGAGGCCTCGCTGGCGGTGTTTCGCTCCTCGGGGTTCGCGATCCCATCGGTCACGCCATGAAAATCAAACTGGACTGGGCCTTCTTGCTTTGCTTGTGGATTATCGGCGGCTTTTATGTCCTGATCATCCTGGCCATGCTGGCCGCCAACATGGCCTATACCACCCCGGTACACCTGTGGCGTTCGCTAAACAGCCCAGAAATCCGCTACTCCATTCAACTCAGCCTGATTTCCTGCACCCTGACCGCCATCCTCTCGCTTTGGGTTTCGGTGCCAATCGGGTATATCCTATCCCGGTATCGGTTTCCCGGAAAAGGGCTGGTGGATGCGTTGCTGGATATCCCGATTGTCCTGCCGCCCCTGGTAATTGGGCTGAGTCTGTTAATCTTGTTTCAAACCCCGCCGGGCCGCTGGATCGAGCAGTATGTCGCCATCACCTATGCAATCCCCAGCGTGATCCTGGCCCAGTTCATGGTCGCCTGTGCCTTCGCGGTGCGGACCATGCGCAACACCTTTGAGCAGATCAGCCCTCGACAAGAACAGGTCGCCCTCACCCTGGGGTGCAGCCGACGGCAATCGTTTTTCAAAATTGTCTTGCCCGAAGCCCGGCAAGGGATGCTGACCGCGTTGACCATCGCCTGGGCACGCGCCATGGGGGAATTTGGGCCGATCCTGGTCTTTTCCGGCGCCACCCGCATGAGGACGGAAGTCCTGCCCACCACCGTCTTTCTGGAACTGAGCGTGGGGAATATCGAAGCGGCGGTGGCGGTCTCTTTATTAATGGTTGGCGCGGCTTTATCGGTCTTGATTCTGGTCCGGTATTGGGGAACCGAACGCTCCATCGAAACGTATTTATAACATCATGATCACGGTCCAAAACGTCACAATTGCCAATGGTAAATTTCGGCTGGAGAATCTCTCGTTCTCGATCCCGACCCATCAGTACGGGATTTTAATGGGGAAAACAGGATGTGGGAAAACCACTTTGCTGGAAGCCATCTGCGGCCTCAAGCCCGTTCAAAAGGGCTCCATTCAGTTGATGGGCCAGGAGGTAACCCGCTGTCGGCCTTCGGAACGCGGGATTGGGTATGTCCCTCAGGACGGCGCCCTCTTTACCCACATGACGATATTCGAGAATCTGGCGTTTGCCCTGACCATTCGCAAGACGCCGGAATCAATAATCAAGGAACGGGTGGAGGAACTGGCGGCGCTGCTGG
>JAVFAP010000651.1:0-2648 GCA_034002445.1 bacterium
GATTCGTTCTGCCCCACCGAAACGGTGCGGATCAGCTGGGGATCATCGGGATTGCCGATATTATAAAAACTGATCCCCCGCTGCCCTTCCGCAACCGCCAGAAGGGATTTGTCGATATCCATCCCATTATTGAAGTCGTCGGTATAAACGGTGTTGACGAGCGACAAGGATGTGGGATCGCTGATATCCACGATAAAAATGGCGAAATCCCACGACGCCGCATAGAGCCGGTTTCCCGTGCTCTTGAGGTCGGTGATAAACCAGCCCAGTTCCAGAGTGTCCAGCTGCGCCAAGGTGTTGTCTTCATTGAGACGGATCACGTTGAGGCCATCATTGGAGAGCCCGATATAGATGGTCCGGCCTACCGCGTGCAGTACCGTGGGGACATTGCCTGCGGGCCCGGCGAAGCGGGTATCCAGAATCTTGGGTTGGCTGATGGTGGAAATATCCACGATCATCAAATTTTCTTCGTTCGCGGTATCTAGCCCCAAAAAGGCCCGATCCCCCACCGCCAGAATGGACATCACCGGCACACTGGTGGGAATTTGGCTTATGATAACGGGGTTGGCCGGATCGCTGATATTGAAGATGGTGGCCTGGGTACTTCCCCCGACAAACAAGTAGGGGTCTTGCAGGGAAAAGGTCTTGGCTGGAACGTTAATTTCCTTCACAGGGGTAAGGCCATTGTACCCCAATCCCGTGAGCGGGAACGCCAGGCAGAAAGCCAGGATCCAACCCATTCGTATCGATTTGTTCATCATATCCTCCCATACTCTCATTTTTTCTGGAATAACGCGGAACGAAGCGCTCGCCAGAATCTTGGATCGCTAGGCCAGGCGTTTTCACCCGCCCCGCGTCAGTGTGTTTTCAACGCCTCGATCTGCTCCACCGGTAAGGCGATCCGGTCGCCTTCCTTGATCCCATGTTTGGCAAACCAGCCTTGGTTCATCTCCAAGGCATAGAGGCACTGGTACTTGGAGCGGTAACTGACATCGGGATCAAACAGGCCGGTGTACGGTTCCATCTCCTCGATATTGCTGATGACCCCATCTTCCCTGATAAATGCGATAGCCAGGGGAATACGGGTGTTTTTCATCCAAAACGACATGTACCGCGGCTGCGGGTAGACAAACAGCATGCCGTGGTTTTCGGGCATGGATTCGCGGTACATCAAGCCTTGAGTCTGCTCATCCATGCGCAGCGCCACCTCGATCTCCACCGGCACGCCGCCAAGTTCAAACTGGAGGGTGCGCAGCGGGCCCAGGCGGCCTTCTTCGCCTGGGGCGGTGGGCTGCTGTTGGCACGCCATCCCCAGCCATAGACAACCTATCATAGATATAGCATAAAGTCCGAATTTTTGTCTCATGATTCGTTCGATTCCATTTCTTATCGGATCGTTTCACAGAGGGTTCGCACCCGCTGGCGGTAGGTATAGCGTTCAAGCACACGCTGCTGCCCCGCCCGGGCGATGGCATCGCGCTCGTCAGGATGGGCCAGATAATACGCCGCTTTTTCCCGCAGTTCGTCAGGGCTGGAAAAAGCGACCATGTGCCGGCCCAGTTCAAATTCCTGCTCCAGGGCGGGTCGATACTCGGTCAGCAAAAATCCACCGGCCGCCAGCACATCATACACCCGGGGATTGAGCGAGTTGACACATTGGGCGTGGAACAGATTGATGTTGATCTGGGTGTGATAATACACCCGGGGCAAATCTTCCTGATAGCGTGGCGTTTGCCCAGAATAGCAGTGGCACAAGGGCTCCGCCCATTCGGGATGAGCCCACTCCACCCCACCATAGGTCACCAGACCCTGGCCGGCCAGTGGCGCCAGAAAACGCAGGCGGTGCAGATAGGTCGCCCGTTCTTCCAGATAAAGCACCACAAACCCGCTGTAGGGCAGGCGGTCGCGTCCCGGCGAGGCGTTGTAGCGTTCTTCCAGGGATAGGGAGGGCTCCGCCAGATAGGCATCCACCAGTTCATCCAGAATCCGTACAAATTCCGGATCCTTGCGGGTCCAAAATTCCCGCACGGCTTGGAACCGTTGCGCACCCAATGCGCCCATAAAGCCCAGCGCCGGCCCTTGGCGGGGTGGCGGATTCTGGCCAGGACGACATTCAGAGAGAGGTTCGATCCCCGCGCCGGTGGGCAGGGTTTTCCCTTCTTTTCCGCTCAGGTCTTTCAGATAGGGCAGGTAGGTTGGATCAAACGAAAAATAGGCGTCGGTCGCTTCCAATTCTTCGGCGGTCGTCTGCACGCGCTTGGGGTTATCCAAAAACCAAAGCACCTTTTTGATAGGCAGGCTGGATAGCAGTTTGACCCCTTCGGGTGAAAGAGTGTTGCGGTTCATCCAGAGCAACAAATCGGGGTAATTTTCGCGGGTGTAGACCAGCCAGATGAACGGATTCACAAAGCGCAGGAGGCGGGTATTGCCCTTGAAGGTATCCACCAGCCAGCCTTCGTCTTGAAATCCTTTCCCGATGGAATCGGCCAGGTACTCGTGCTCCGGCTCGACCAGCAAGATCCGCTTGGGGCGCAGAGGCTGTTGCTGGGCTGCCTGGTAATGATCCTTCAAATCCTGCAGAAACCCCTCGGAAGCACGGAAGACATTGTTAGCCATGTCGTTCAGAACTTCACGCATCCGGTTCATGA
>JAVFAP010000652.1:0-2633 GCA_034002445.1 bacterium
CTCACCGCCTTGGCCCTCCTTTGCTACATCGCGTTGGAAGTCTCCATGGGCGGCTGGATCTCCACCTACATGAAGAATGTGGGCGCGGATGACGCCAAAGCCAACCAGGTTCTCTCCATCTTCTGGATTTCCGTGATGGTCGGCCGCTTGATCACTGCTCTCGTGATTGGCACGATGATCCAACTCCAAGTCGTGGGTGCGTGGTTCATTCTGGGCTTGGCTCTGGTTGCCGCCGTGGTTCTCTTCGCCTTGACCAAAATCAACAGTGTTGGCATTGCCACTATCTGCATGATCCTCATCGGCTTGGCCTTGGCTCCCATCTTCCCCACCACCGCTGGCTTGATGTTCTCTCGGACCGACCCAACCCTGGGCGGCACCGGCTTTGGCATCATCTTCGCCATCGGCTTGATCGGCGCGATCTTTGTTCCCGCGTGGATGGGTAAAATCTCCGCCGGCAAGGATATCAAAGCCAGTATGATCGTTGCCGCTGGCACCGCCATCGTGCTGGTTATTATCGCCGCGATCATGGGGGTCGCGCTGCCGGAAATCGCTTCCGCGTTACCGGAAATCGCTTCCCCCGCATAAACACCCCTCAGTTCCGCAACGTCTTCAGGGGCGGCCCGCTATGGCCGCCCCTGCTTATTTTGGGATTTCATGATAGACTGTCCCCAACTCTTCCCTTGAAATGAGAAAATCCATGAAAGGCCTTTTTATCACCGGCACGGATACCGGAATTGGCAAAACCCTGGTAACCACCCTCCTCACCCTTGGGTTGCGCAACGAAGGCATCTCGGTCTGCCCCGTCAAGCCTCTCGCCACGGGCGGGATCGAGCACAACGGCGCCCTGGTCTCGGAAGATACGCTGTTCTTCACCTCCCGCGCAGGTTTGGATGAATCCGCCAGCCAACTGAGTTCTGTTTGCCTTAAAAAACCCGCCTCGCCCCACCTCGCCGCCCGCCTGGAAGACAAAACCCTCCAGATCTCCGATTTAATGCCCGCCATCGATAATTTGACCCACCGCTATGACGCCCTGCTCATCGAAGGGATTGGCGGCTGGCTGGTCCCCATCGCGCCCGGCCTGCTGGTGGCCGACTTCGCCCGACACCTGAACCTGCCCGTCCTGGTGGTGGCCCCAAACCAACTGGGGACCATCAACCACACCCTGATGACCATCACCACCATCCGGGGTATGGGCATCGATCCCGCAGGACTCATCCTCACCAACCCCGCCCCCACCGGCGATCCCGAAATCCAAGAGGATAACCGCGCCATCATCGCGCAAATCGCTCGCATCCCCATCTGGGGTGAGATTCCTTACCTCTCCCCCTCTCTCCTGGAATCAGGCTCTTCCGCCGCCCTCCTCGCCTCCGTCCAGGACGCCTTGAATTGGCCTCTAGTCCTAGCCGCCATCACCGGCGAATCCCCCCATCCATAAAAACCACCTCGATGGAACCCCTCCCGGGCTCCGTCGATCTCCGCTGTAATTCAGATTTTGTAGTTACAGAAGAGCGCGAAATCCTCTTGGGTGAAACAAAGGGAGCCCTCTTGAGAAAGATAGCTCTCCCCTGCGCCAAAGGCAGGATCAGCATCCCCAATACAATCTCTCAGATCCCCCGGAATAAAAGCGATTGGTGAATATTCACCTGGAATGCCAGATATTCTGAATTGCAATCTTTATTTTATCATTTAGGATGCCCAACAGCCCTCCGGTTTAGAAGCCGGGCGAGCGACGAATACACTTTCGGATCACCAGGGATACGATTCCCACCCAGTCCGCTGCAACATTTGGTTATGTGGTGGTCAGTCTGCCACTTTGCCCATGCATCCGGGTCAGGGTTGGTTCATATACTCCACTCCATTCGTGAAGTTCGGCGCCGACGTGGGATGATAGGACCCAACGAATCTCTCCCCGGAGACTTTTCCTTGCAAGGCGGGGGGGTACTGATTGAAGAAAAATTTGTTGGACTTCGACGCATCGATATCAGTCGCGTAAACGTTATTCGCGACCCGACCCGCCCAACCGGGTTGATCTTTCCAGTTGTTCCCGTGGAACTTGATCTTGACTGTTTCGCGAACATCAGGATTGAGTGCGGAGGACGGGATGAACACGTAGTTGTTGGTGAACTCCAGGTAGTTACTCAGGCCCATGATGAAGGGCCGGACCTCGTACTCGGTTGTGGCAGGAACATACGTGAAGCGGCAGTTGTCGATGATAACTTTGCGGAGAACGCTCTTCTCGAAGGGCAGCGTTTCCGTCAGGCTGATCATCGTCGGCCCCTTGAAATCGCAATCCCTGAACGTCGTTCTCATGTTTCGGACGTGGCCCATGAGGACACCCGTCTTGTCTTGGACGAGGCCGGCGCCATCCGGCGAGATGTAGTTCGGCGCGTAGGCCACGAACTCACATTGATTGAAGTTGGTGGACTGACAGGACGAGATGAGGAAGTAGCCCCCGCCGGTGGACTCCTTGTCGTCCTCGAACTTGCAGGAGTTGAACGCGACATTTTTCGTGAGCGAGGTCGACGTCACGTACGCCGCGCCTCCCCGGTTATCGAAGAAGTGGCAAGCGTTGAACGTAAAGAAGCCGTTCCACTCGTCCGCCACAGAGGTTATGTTCCCTTGGTTGTCCCCCA
>JAVFAP010000653.1:0-2632 GCA_034002445.1 bacterium
GGCTTCGATGGTGGACCAATCCGTCAGGGGAACCTGTCGGCGAAATGACGCCACATCCTGGATGGATTGGAACTGGTGGGCGCGGCCAAATTCACAGGCGGCGTTGCGGCGGAGGATATCCCGCAGCACCGCGAGTTGCATTGCGCGGGGCGAGTCACACAGACTACGGAAGTATGCAAATCCGTCGAGGTCGCTGAGAGTCGCGAGATGCTCTAGCACGCCCTTGCTTTCTGCCTCCTGAAGGAAGGAGCGCACTTGGATGGGTGTTTTTTTCTTGGCGGCCAGTTGCCGGGCGATGCCGCGGAAGATTTCCTGGGGAACATTGATCGCGCAGCAGGATTCTATGCCTTGGAATCCCGGCATGGAGTTGGCTTCGCAGACCAAGAATCCATCGGTGCTAAACAACAAATCGATCCCGCCGATATTGAGGCCGAGAACATCGATCACTTGTTGTGTCAGGGTTTGAATCTCGTCGGTCAAGGGCCAGGCTTCCACGCGCCCGCCCTGGGAGAAGTTGGATTTGAACTGGGTGCTGCTGGCGCGCAGCATGGCGGCCATGGGGCGGCGGTCAATGACCAGCACCCGGATATCGCGGCCATGGCTTTCGGCGATATACGCTTGGGCGATCCATTCTTCCTTCATTTGCCCCGCGTGGGCGAACTGGAGCATCTGGTCCAATTCTTCGTGTGTCTTCACCAAAAACACTCCTTGCCCCTTGGAGCCATGGACCGCTTTGAGAACCAGGGGCAAACCGAGGTACCGAATCAGGCGGTCGGCGGTCATCTTGGGATGGATCCGGACGGTCTTGGGGCAAGGAATCCCCGCCCGCGCCAATAGTTGGTGCGTTCGTAGTTTATCGTTGGTGTTAAGAATGGTTTGGGCGGTGTTGATACAAAGCGAGCCGAGTACTTCCAGGTTCTGCAGCAAGGCGAGGTTGTACGTATCCACTTCGTCGATAAACGCGGCAACGACAAAGTCAGGCAGCGGGGTGCGTTCCCCCCGGACAAAGACATCGGGGCTTTGGGTGTCCAGCACCAGATCGACATCCTTGGGATGCGCCAATTCGAGGGGAATGTTCCGTTTGGCGATTTCGTCTATCCCGCGCCGCAGTTCTGGCGGTAAATCGCCTGTATGCAATAGCCATCCATTCATTGTATCACCTGTTGTGTTCCAGTTGGTATAAGAGTTTCATATTGGAGGCGGATGTAGTCTTTGAGTTCCCCCGCCACCGGATCGTGGATGCACACGCTGTCAAAATCAAAGCGCTGATGGCTGAGGCGGGCGTAAAGAAGAAACCACTTTTGCGGTGTGGAGGCCACAAATCCGCAGAAGAAAAACGATTGGGTAAACAAGGCCCGTTCTATCCCCTCGGGCAAGGGCTGCCAGGCGGGAAGATGCAGGGCGATGGTTTCCACCCGCTCGATGGATAATTCATACACTGCCGTACGGAGGACATCAGCAAAATCAGCCCCGAGGCTCTGTGCCTTGATCTTGGCGTAATGGGTCTGGTTCTCATGTTTCTTGATCCAGACCGTTTTGGGTTGCATGGGCGTAGTCTGACTGGTTGAGATGCTGGCTGGCAGGCCGGCATTCGCAAAAAGCCGTTCCGCGAGAGTTGCATGGGACGCGGGCACATGGAGGGGAAAAGCGCCAATCTCACAGAGCGACTTAATTGTGTATAAATTTGATTCCCGCCCGGATTGAACTTGCATGGCCTGGTATTGGGCGCGGGGGTGGGTGGAGAGAAAAATGGCCAGTGGTTTATACCCCATGATCGCCGCCAATTTCTGGGAGAGGGGGTGCGCGGTCACCAGGTTGGACGTGGCGAGTTGGATTCTCTCGCTCAGCGCATCCCTGTAACGGAGCACCGCTTTCAGCAATGCCAGCATCCCGGTCGAACTCCGGTATTCCGGCCGGATCATCACGGCCCCGACTTCGGCGATGGCTGAGCAATCGGGGTCAAGAAGCCGCGCCATATGACCGACAATCTGGCCGGAGGAGGTCCGGGCTACGAACGAAACCAGCCGGTCGGATTGCAGTTCCGCCTTTAATTGATCGACAAAATAAAAGAATTCCTTGGCGTACGAGTAACGGTAGGTTAGATAGGCCAGCTGAACAATATCATAGGCGTCGGCTGGGGTAGCGGTATGGGCAGTGATTTTCTCTTGGCTTTCCGAGAGGGGGGCTATTTCTGGATGGGCTTTGAACTGGCGGGGAGCGGCAAGGGATTTAAAAAAACAGGTCCGCCATCCCTCGTGTCCCCGGTTGATAAATTCCAGCCGGTCCACCATCTGCCGCATCAGGTGGAGGCGCAAGCCTTCCTCGGTTTGATCTGGTGCGTCGATGTTATACGTGGGTAACGCCTCGATATTGGGGGGAAGGCCCAGGTTGTTGAATTCAAACTCCAATCCGCCATCCCGGACGGTGCAGGTGACCTCAAACACATCCTCGCGGTCCTCGGGAGGGAACGATTCGAGAATATGCATCATCGCTTCTTCCGCGGCGAGGCCAAGTTGCGATTGCTCTTTATCCGAGGCGCCAAAAACCTGGGCGGTGGTACTGACAAACGAACAGACCACCGGTAAAAATTCCGTATGATAAAAAACCCGAAGAGCCAGTTTCACGCTCAACC
>JAVFAP010000654.1:0-2632 GCA_034002445.1 bacterium
AAAACAGATCCCCGGGATTAGCTGGCGTTCGTCCTTGGTCTCCAGATTATCGATATTGACCCCAATACTGTGCACCTCGGTCCCGATCGAATGCCCGGTCCGGTGAGTGAAATAGGGCCCGTACCCAGCTGCCGTGATCACCTGCCGCACTGTGTCATCCACCTCATACCCAAACACGGCCTGGCCCGCCGCTAGCTGCTTTTGCACCAGCGCCTTCCCTTGCTGCCGCGCCCGCACCACGGTTAGAAACAGTTCGGCATACGCATCGGGCGGCGTGGCGCCGGCATAGGCGCACCAGGTAATATCATAGTAGATCCCTTTGGGGGTCTTCTCTTTCGCCCACAGATCGATCAGCAGCCGGTCTTCTTGCTGGATCAGCGCGGACCCTTCCTCTGGCACGTCAAAATGGGGGTCGCTGGCGTGTTCATTCACCGCGACAATGGGCGCGTGCCCATCACAGGTGAGGTTCTCTTCGTCAAACCGGCGCAGAATATACTGCTGGATTTCACGCTCGGTTTTATACTCTTTGTCCCTCAGCGACGCAGCCACCAGCGCGAACGCCTCGTCCTTGATCCGCTGAATTTTCTCCCCGGCCCGCCGATGCAGCGCGATCCCCTCTTCATCCAGCCGCGCCAGGAAATACTGCACCAGATCGGCGGATGAGATCACCTCCACATCGAACGAACGGATCAGGTCGATCATGCCGCCATCGACCAGCGACACCATGGGGATATTGTTGTCTGGCGAGTATTGCATCGCCACCCGGGGTTTGCCCTGCAGCAGGCGGGCCAGATGGGTGTGCAGTTCCCGCCAGCTGGCGTAGCGAATCGCCGCGCCGGGCAACGAATCCAAGCGCCCCGCTTCGATCTGATGAACCAGTTTCACCGGCTCCCCCTGCGCGGGAAGCCAATAAAACCAGCGTCGGGTGGTCATCTTGGCTCCATCCAGCCCCAGCACCGCATACGCGATCGTGTCCCGGTTGTGATGATCGCAAAACAACCATCCATCCATCCGATATTCCACCAATTTCTCTTGAATACTACAAAGATTCATTGTATCGTCGTTCTTTCCATGAAAATGATTTTTTACCAACTTCCCACTGCTTGAATAAAATTCATTCGGAAGGTGGGTTCATAAAGCCGGAGGTGCGCATTCTCCCATCCCTCTCAACATCTTATCCCAAAAATCCACACTCCCCCCACCTTCACTCAAAATCACTGGGGTTCACCCAGCCTGCCTTGATTGGTTCGCCCGCCATGTAGCGCTCATAAAAACCGCGCGTGTTTTCATCCGCGTAGGGATATTCGTCAAAGATCGCGCCACGCCCGGCCATGCGCGGATCCCCCTGTTGGCGCAAGGTCTTCATTAGGCGTTTTTCCAAGCGCCGCGTCAAACGGCGGTACCGGGACTGCCTCGCGAGGTTGTGCAGGCATTCGGGATCGGTTTGAATATTGTACAGTTCTTCTTCCTTCCGCTTGCCGAAGGCCATTTGCCAATAGGCCTGGATTTCAGGATTCTGCCGGGCTTCGATACACACGGTCTTGGTGGGGCTGCCATCGCAGTTGAGATACCCCGTTTCTGGATTTCCAGCCGGCCAGCGTGCTGGTTCAAAATTGCGCAGGTAGAGAAACTCCCTCTCGATGATGCCCCGGATCGGGTACCCTTGATCGTGCGGCCGGCCCACATCGTGGCGCTCTTTGCCAATCAACACAAAGTCGCGTTGGGGATCCACTTGACCGCTGTGGGAGGATTGAAAGATTCCCAGCAGACTGCGCCCCTCCATTGGCTCCATGCCGCCCTGGCCTGGATCGATCCCCGCCGCGGCCAGGAAGGTGGGCGCGAAATCGATGAAACTGACAAAATCCTCCACTCGACGGCCAGGGGCGGCGATCCCGTTTTTCCAAGAAATCGCCAACGGCATGTGGTTGGAATATTCATACGCCTGCCCCTTTACCCGGGGGAAGGGCATGCCGTTATCGGCGGTTACGACAATGATCGTATTGTCCAGTTTGCCCCGCGCCTCCAGCAGATCCAGCATTCGCTGCAAGTGCCGGTCGAAATGCTCGATCTCAAAGGCGTAGTCCAGCATATCGGTGCGTACCGTTTCGGTGTCCGGCCAGAATCTGGGGACACGGTCGATCTCCTCCAGCCGTTTTCCCCCCTTGCTGATGCCGGCCTGGTATTCATAGCCACGGTGGGGTTCAGTACAGCCAAACCAGAAACAAAAGGGCTGGCCCGGATTGGCATCCAGAAAGTCCTCAAAATTACCGGCGTAGTCGTTGTCGGAAATGTGCTTCGCGGGGGGCACCGCTTTGCGCTGATTATACGCTTTGCCGGTTAACAGCCGGGGTCTGCCCTCGGGGTCCAACGCCTTGCCCGGCGCCCAGCCCTTGGCGGTATGCCCAACATGGTAACCGTGCTCCGCCAGTGTTTCCATGAAGGATTGAAAACGGGCAGGGAAGAAGGGGATATGATTGGCCGCCTCTTCCAACTGCCACGAGTTGCGCCCGGTCAGAATACACGCTCGTGATGGGGCGCACTTGGCGTTGGGTGTGTAGGCACGGGTAAACAGCACCCCGCCCTTGGCGACGGCGTCAAACGCGGGGGTATTCACCCACGGGCACCCATACGC
>JAVFAP010000655.1:0-2629 GCA_034002445.1 bacterium
GGTGTCATTCTGTGCCGTGACGAATAACAGGGGTTTGGGGGCGAGGCCCTTGATGTAGTGCAGGGGTTCGTATTGCTGGAGCAAGGGATGATGGGCGAGCGGTTTCAATTCAATCAAACTACGGATTTGGCATACTGGCAGCAGGGCTGCCCCGGTATGAATCCGGGGTTCGGCCGTCAGGGCATAGAGGGCGTGCATGGCACCCCACGAGAGGCCGGTTACAGCGATCCGGTCTGGTGTGGCGATTTTCTTCTCCAGCAAAAAATCCACGATGGCGTGAATATCGGTGAGGGCGTCCGCAAAAGGATTGCTGGCGTTCTTGGCGAATTCCGCCAGCCAGTTTTGCACCGCTGTGCTTTCCTTGTTGGTGCGGCGTTCGCCGTGGTGGCGCAGTTCCACCGCGAACAGATTATAGTGCAACGCCTGGATGGCTTCGGCTAGGGGGAGGTAGGTTTCTTGAAAAATCTGATTGCGGTTGCTGTTGAGGCCATGAAAATAAATCACGGTGGGCCCGGTACGGAACTCGGGAGACGGCCGGGACCAGAGGCAGCGGATAGGGGGATGGACAGATTGAATGGAAACGGGATACACATGCAGTCCCATAAGTCGGTTTTCCCTCGGCGTGGGTATTCAGGTTCCCATGGATGATATCACTGGCGGGCGGGGTCTGGCAATGGCGCGGAGGTGGCGTCATCCAAGGGGGATGGGCTTGGCGATTCGGGATCATTTTCCTCTCCGGAGTGGGTATCCCTTGCTGGAAGCCCAATCCGGGACCATACTTCTAGCCATCCCAATGGAAAAGGAAACTGTCCCATGTACGAAGAAATTCTAGACCGTTTGCAAGAGTCCCATCAACACCTCGAAGAGCTCGGGAGGTATCTTTGACATCGCTGGAAAGCGAAAAAAAGTCAAAGTCCTCGAAGAAGAAATGAATGCCCCTGGGTTTTGGAACAATCCCCAAAAGGCCCAGGAACACGGGAAGCAGATCAAGCGACTGAAAGATCTGATCGTCCCCTATACCAAGTTATCCTCGCGATTTGAAGATATGGTTCTGCTGGTGCAGATGACGGCGGAAGAAAATGAAGCCGGGCACGATGACGAGTTTGAAACCGAACTGGCCACCATGCAAGATGATCTGGATGATTTTGAACTCCGCTGTACCCTCAGCGGGGATTGCGATGCCAATAACTGCTATTTGAACATCCATCCTGGCGCGGGAGGGACGGAATCCTGCGATTGGGCCTCTATGCTGATGCGTATGTACCTGCGCTATATCGAGCGGATGGGCTGGAAATCCGAAATCGTGGACTACCAGGATGGCGAAGAAGCGGGGATTAAAAACGTGACCATCCATGTGAAGGGTGAATACGCCTATGGCTATTTGAGCGCGGAGTCGGGCATACACCGGCTGGTGCGGATTTCTCCCTTCGATGCCAATAAGCGCCGCCACACCTCGTTCACAGCGGTGCATATCATGCCGGAAATCGATGACAATGTCGAGATCGATATCGAGGAAAAAGATTTGCGGGTGGATACTTACCGGTCTTCGGGCGCGGGGGGGCAGCACGTCAATACGACCGATTCCGCCATCCGCATTACCCACCTGCCCACAGGGATTGTGGTAACCTGCCAAAACGAGCGGTCGCAGCGGCAAAATAAAGAAACCGCCATGAAAATTCTGTCTGCCCGTCTGTACCAGATGATGGTGGAGGCACAGGCGGAAAAGGTGGAAGAACTGGCGGGAGAAAAGCGGGAGATCAAGTGGGGCAATCAAATCCGCTCCTATGTCTTCCACCCTTATAACATGATCAAGGATCACCGCACCGGGCATGAACGGGGGGATATCCAAAACGTCATGGACGGGGATTTGCACGACTATATCGTCAAGTATCTGCGGGCGTCCCTGGCGGGTGAGAACGTGGAGCCTGTCGCCGTGGACGATATCGATTAAAGGTCGATGGGGAAGAGCAATTCGCTGTCATCGAACCAGCGTGCAGCCTCCGGGATAATTGAGGCTTTGCAGGGAAGCGTAAAGAATGGCAGGGGGCCTCTTGGAGTTTGTCCGGGAGGCCCCTTTTTTTGAAATCTGAAGAGAGACGGATGGAACGATGAGGATCATTGGGGAACGGGATCGATTTTGCGAGGGGAAAAAATGAAGGGAGAGGGATTTTCTATGTGAGATCGGCTTGACATCCCGGGCAAAGGAGTAATAATGTAGCCGTTGTGACGAAGAAGGGCGATTAGCTCAGTTGGTTAGAGCGCCAGTATCACAAACTGGAGGCCACTGGTTCGAATCCAGTATCGCCCAATTTTCTGTTCATTCCTCTGGAATTCTCCCTTTCCGATGGTCATCAAGCCCACGCCGCTGTATGTGAGGAATTACAAAGAGGGGGTAGAGTTGTACCAGGCTGGGCACTACCCGCAGGCTTTGGGATCCCTCAAAAAAGCCATCGTTCATCATCCCGATTTTCCCGACGCGTATTTTCTGATCGCCTTGATTTATGATGAATTGGGGCTTTTTGCCGATTCGATCTCTCTGTTTCAAAAACTCCTGGTGCTGTTGCCGAATGATTTACAGGTGTATCATGCCTATGGCAAGACGTTGTTGCGGGCGGGCAAGGAGAAGCAG
>JAVFAP010000656.1:0-2629 GCA_034002445.1 bacterium
GATTGTGTTACAAAACCGCAACATTCCGGGCGCTTTTCCGGGAATTATCCTGGATGGCGCCACCCTGGCGGTCGATGATCTTTCTTTCGAGGCGTTTCAGGATTTACCCTACTACTGGGATGCGAAACAACTGGCACAGCCTTGACAGGATTCATGGCGGAACGGCGGAAGGGGAGATGGTGGATCTATTCTTTGCTTCCCCATCTCTTGTAGTACATTCCGCGAATTTTATTCCCTGCCTGGGGCTCATTCGAGGCCGGTTTTTTCTGCTTGTCTCCCGCACGCCCCAATTTGGTGAATTTACAGGTACGACAGATGGATTCCCCTTGCTTGACTTCACGTCCACATAACTGGCAACGAGGCGTGGCGGAATTTTCTCCCGGAAGAATGAGGTTGATTCGTTTTTCCGCAACCCATTTTTCTATTTGCGATTCTTCCAGTTCAATATCATAAATCTCTGCAAAATCATCGATCAACTGGGCCAGTGATATCTTGGGGGTTTTGCGCAGATGGTCATGGATCAGGCGCAACAACCGTTCTTCCTTCTCAAGACATTCTTGGCAAAGTTCGTTTTTTACCTTATTAAAGAGTTTTTTGCATTGGACGCAATTGGCTAAAGGCATTGTCTCACCTTTTCTCCCTCGGGACACATGCAGTTGCACTGCCATTATACTCGAAAAATAATTTGAATCATAAACGCGCAGACAAAAAAAACAGAATTTTAAAAAAAGAGAGGCAGGTCTAAGACCTGCCTCGGGGGTTCCTTTGCCAAATGGCGCGGAGGGTTATCAGAGGTGTCTAGGGTTGAAGGATGCGGCCATCCGCATCCAACTGTTGGATTTGGGCAAATCCCAATTCGGTTAAACTGGTTTCGATTTTGGCGCGATCTCCCACGACGACCCAAACAAATTGGCTGGGCTTAACGACTTGGGCAGCCGCGGCGGCGACATCGGTAGGTTGGAGTGCCCGGATTGAATCCGCATAGGTGGCATAATAATCATCCGGCAGGCCAAAGTTGACCATATCACTGAGGGAATTCAACACCGCGCCCATGGTTTCCCAATCCCCTGGCAGGGTGAGGGTCATGGCGTTGATGGCGTTGGATAATTCCTCTTCAGTTGGCGGTGTATCGCCGGTGAAGGCGAGGCACTCTTTGATAATTTCTTGGATGGATTCCTTCGTTTTGTCCATCTGGACAGATGCATAGGCGAGGAAGGGCCGCTGGGCACGTGCGTCCAGCACCATGGAGCGGGCACCGTAGGTCCAGTGTTTGTCCTCGCGCAGGTTCATGTTGATACGGGATGTGAAGGCGCCACCCAGGCTGTAGTTCATGGTCGCGATGGCCAAATCCTGAGGATCGGCCTTGGAGGGGACCAACAGCCCGGCCAGGACGACGGATTGTTCCGAACCCGGACGGTCGATCAGGTACAAGGTAGACTGTTCTGGTTGCGGGACTTCGGCGAGTTTCTTTTGGGGGACATCCCCCGGCTTCCAGGAAGCGAAGGCTTTTTCGACCTGATCTGTGATTTCATCCAATTGGGTATCCCCAACGATCACGATGGTGGTGTTATTGGGCTTAAACCAGGTTTCGTGGAATTTCTTCAGATCCGCCACCGTCATCCCGGCAACGCTTTCTTCCGTACCCGAACCGGTCAGTGGATTGCTGTAGGCATGGCCTTCACCATAGAGCAGTTTGGGAAACACCCGGACCGCCATCGACATGGGTGTGACTTTTTCCCGTTGAATGCGGGCGATTTGCTCTTTTTGTAAGCGCAGGAATTCTTTTTCCGGGAAGGAAGGATTGAGAACGATATCGGCGTAGATGGTCAACGCCTCGGCAAGGGTGGTTTTCAGGGTATTGAGGGTGACGGTCGATACGTCCACGCTGGAGCCACTGCCGATGCTGGCGCCGAGCAGATCCAGTTCCTCACTGATTTGTAGTGCGTCCCGGCTGGTGGTGCCCTCATCCAGCATGTTCATCGCCAGACTGGCGGTGCCAGGTTGGGCGTACGAATCCGCCGCGTATCCCGCATCCACGATCAGGGCGCATTGCACCATGGGGGCAGAATGGCGTTCCGCGAAGAGAAGGGTCATTCCATTGGTCAGGGTCTTGCGTTGAAAGGCGGGGAAGGCGGCCTTGGGTGCTTTGCCGGGTTCAGGCGCGGTGGTGCGGTCGACCGAACTGGCGATGGTCTTGTATTCGGGGAAGGGCCGGACTTCGAGATTGAAGACCCCATCCGCAAGCCATTTGTTCCCGGCTTCGAGTAAAGTTTTGACAGTGGCGTTCTGATAACGGGCTAACTCCACCTTGTAAAAGGCGGGATCGTTACAAAAAACCTGGTAACTGGCCAGAATATCGGATTTTCCGCCGAAGCCGCCCACGCGTTCGATGCCTTTGACAAAGTTGGCGATGGTGGTGGTTTTCACCCGCTTCAATTCTTGTTCGGTGGGTCCGAATTTCAGCAGTTTATCCAGTTCTTCATCGATGGCCTGTTCCACCGCTTGGAGATCCTGCCCAGGGCGGGCGGTCGCGGTGATATAGAATTGGCCGGCGATTTCGCGTAAATAGGCATAGGCGCTGACATCGGTGGCGATTTGATCCTCGTACACCAGGCGTTTATATAGCCGG
>JAVFAP010000657.1:0-2623 GCA_034002445.1 bacterium
ATTTTTTATAGTATTTGATATTTACAATCCAGGCGGATTCACTCCGTCCGGTTTCATTCCTTAGTATCCGTTTTGACGATACGGCAGCCAAAGAGCCCACCGGCAAAGTTCCCAGGGGCCGCTTGAAACCGGATCGTCACTTTTTCCTTACTTGCCAGCATTCCTTGGGGCAATGGATAAATTTCATCAAAGAACTGGCCAGGCCGGTTCGCACGCAATTTCTGCACCGCCAAAAACTCGCCATCGACAGATATTGTAAATGTGCGGTTCCCAGAATCACTGCCCCAGTAGGTACACCAGAGTTCTTGAGCCTGCGCCGGGTCAACCTTCATCTCGAATGAAAACCAGCCGCCATCGGACGCATGGCGCCATTTTCGGCCCTGAAACTCCCCGACCCCGGTTTTTTCTCCTTGTAAATTGTGATCGCGCTCGGGCTGCATCTCCCCGATCCGCAGCCAATCGATCGTGTTGGCTTCCATTTCCTGGATCAATTTCTTTTCCGCTAGAAAGGCCGCCTCGCGCGCCGCCCATTCGGCCTCGTCAAACAAATCCCAATACACGCCATAGCGGCGGTGATGCATTGCATAAAACGGTTTCAGCATCACATCCACCGGACGTCCCACGCCGACTGTCAGGAAATGGAGCGGCTGACCAGGAATCGGCCGAATCCACTCATCGACAGGCCGTTTCTTGGCCAAAAATACCGGCGCGAGTTCTGGTTCAGGCCCCTCGATGGAACCCAGATCTCCAGCCAGCAACACCGGGCCGTAAAAGAGCGCCACGCGTTCGGGATGATCCGGCATCGGTTCATAACGTAGCCCCATGGGGATGGCGATTTCAACAACATCTCCATCCTGCCAGATCCCCGGGATGAGGGTGTATGCACCAGGGACACTCTCCACCTTGCGTGGAACACCATTCACCTTCACTTGAAAGCCCCCTTTCGCCCAGGCCGGGCAGCGCACTCCGAGCGGGAGGTCAACCGCTTTGTCACAACCCAGGGTTAGGAAGATGCGTTGATCCTGGGGATACGCGGTTTCCATCTGAACCGTCAACCCTTTCTCTTCCCAGGTCAGCACGGAGGGGATGAAGAGATTGATCAACAAACGATTGGTGTCGTGGAAATAGATCCCTTCCCCGTACTTGGCATGATTCTCCATCCCGGTCCCCACGCAGCACCAGAACGAATCGAAGGGTGTGGAATAGGTCTTGAACAGTCCCGATTTCAGCGGGATAAAGTAGCACAGCATCCCGTCATCCGGGTTTTGCGAAGCAAGAATGTGGTTGTACAGTGCTTTTTCGTAGTAATCCGCATAAGTGAGGCCCCCGGTCCATTCGAACAAGTGGCGCGTCAATTTCAGCATATTGTACGTATTACACGTTTCGGATGTGTTGTTGCTAAGACGGTCCGCCAGTTTGCGGGGTGGGCCAAAGTGTTCGTTGTCGCTGTGCCCTCCGTTCGCGTAGGTGAGATCGCTCACCACGGTATCCCAGAAAAATTCGGCGATGGCACGGTCTTCACTTCTTCCCGTGGCCTCATAGCGGCGAGCCACCCCGATAATTTTTGGAATCTGGGTATTGCCATGCTTCCCCGGTAAGCAATCCTCACCGGCCGCCAGCGGATCCAGCACCGTTTTGTGATGGAAGCGATACGACAAATCCAGATATTTCCGTTCCCCGGTGCGGATATACAATTCCGCTAGCGATTCATTCATCCCCCCATGCTCGCATGCCAGCATGGTTTGGAATTGCTTCTCATCCAACCTAGCCGTGATTTGAATCGCCCAATCCCCCAGTTTTGTAGCAATCGCCAGCGCCTCGTCATTGTGGCAATAGGCCTGGGCATCCAGCAGCCCGGCAAAGAGTTTATGCAGCGTATACCAGGGCACCCAGCACCCGTTGAGGTCAAACCCGGCAGAACGGATATCCCCCGCCGCCACTTCGGCAAAAACCTTGCGGCCATTGGGGATCGCGGCCACATAACCGCTTTCATCCTGGCATGGTTTCAATTCTTCAACGATGGTGTTGACCCGGTCGCGGAACCGGGGATCTCCAGTGGAGGCGTACATCATCGCGCAGGCAGAAAGATAATGCCCCAGACTATGCCCCGCCACCCCGTCTCTTTCCCAGCCGCCATATTTCTCCGCTTTGGGCTCCAGCCCCGCATTCTCACGGAATCCGGCCAAAAGCCGGTTTGGCTCCAGTTGTAACAGGTAAGCGCCATCCCGGTCCATCGCGTCCTTGAAAGGGCTATCCAGCAACCGCACTGCGGATAATGGGAAAGCCTGCACAGTGGAGGCCCGCAAGCTGGTCTTCTCATACGGGGCAGCAGGGACAACCGGGCGGCTGGTCAACAACCCAATTCCCCGCCCCTGATCCCCTACCGCACAGTAGTACATGTAGTAGGTATCATTCGCTGGATTATAGACAAGCGAAATTTTGTGGGCATAGGTCGCGTCCAGCCCGCCAGGATGCCCGCCCGCCTTGTACAGCGGCTCGGGATGATCCGTCCAATGAACCAAATCCCTGGAGAACGCGGCCATAATATGAGCCCCACCCTTCCCTACCCCGAAATAAAACATCACCCAGTGGTCCTTATCCCAAAACACCTTGGGATCCGAAC
>JAVFAP010000658.1:0-2617 GCA_034002445.1 bacterium
GATGCTCACCAGGCCGTTGCTCGCGTCGTATTCCAGCGCGTAGTTGGGATTGGCAGCCTGGAGTTCGGAGAGGTTGTCTGGTCCCTGGCTGGCAAGGATGTAGGCAGGGTTTTTGGGTGCGTTGGTCGCTCGCTGGACCGCCAGATCGATCCCTGCGTCAAACCAGGCGCAGGGGCCCTTGTTAATGTAAAAATACTCCTTGGCGGCAAAGGTGCTGTTCCGGCTCCCTTCGGTGGTATTGAAGGGATCGATGGGCGCGATGCTGGAATAGGCGACCGGGGCCCAGATTTCGCCCGCGCGGAAATTCACATCTCCCATCGTTTCCAAACTGCATGAATCGGGGTAGCCGTTGTTGTCAGTGCGGTACATTTCCAGAGCGGTCACCATGGCTTTGAGATCGGATTGCACTCGGGCGATCTTGGCCCGGATTTGGGCGTTCATAAAATTCGGAACGGCAATCGCCGCCAGGATACCAATGATCGCGACGACGATCAGTAATTCGATCAGAGTGAAACCTTTTTTCATCCTCAATCCTCCCCGAGATAATACGCTATCCTACCCATTTTGTGTGAGCCGCGATAGTTGTCTTCTTCGAATGCGGCAGCCAAAATTGGGGCTCAAGGCATGATCTGCCAATCCCAGACGGCGGTTTCGGGTGGCAGTTCGTGTTTAAGCAGAAATTCCCGCCGCAAGGTCACATAGTTTTTTAACCGTTGCACTTCCTGGTCAAATTCTTCCATGGTTTCCCATTTGTTACGATCATCCTGCACGGCGGAACGGATCGCGGCGGCGTAGGCATCGATCCTGGGCCACCACACATCTTCTTCCAGTACCTGGTTGATGGTGGGGCGTAAGCGTTTGAGGAAGGTATCCCACAGAACAGGATCATATAAAATGGCGATCATGAATTCATTGGGGAGAAACAGGATGGGCCGGCTGACGGAAAATTCTTTATTGAGCAAACCGCCTTCATCCCGCCATTCATGACCCCAACTCAAATCCAAATCGTGCGGGAAAAATTCCCACTTCCGGTCCAGGTGAAGATAGAAATTTTTATAGCGGTCGTCGTGGTTCGAGAGCAGCGTGCGGCCGATCATATAGTTGTATAACGAATCCATGTCAAAGACGCCTTCCAAATAGGCGCCGAGCTGCGCATAGGGCAGGTTCCACAAAAAGTCATAGAGACTGGCGATAGAGGCATAGTCTCCATCCGGCCCGCTTTTTTTCTCGAACCAAAGGCGGACGTCGATTGGATAACTCCCCAAGACTCGGCTATAGCTGGCCTTGAATGTATCGGCGTCGGGATCCCGGCCATTGTCTTCCAGCCAGATGGTATCCACGTTTTCCAGCCGGTAGAACAAGCCGCCATACGAGCCATTGAAATAAGCGCGGGTAAACGCGGTTTTTTGGACAGGGAAGCCCAGCATTTCAAAAAGTTCCATGCTGAGAACGTTGCGCATGTGAGAGGCATCGTGGTAATCGCTATTGACGTTGAGGCGTTGGATTTTTTGGTTGAGCAGGTTGGATTTGGGGAAATTGACCCGCCAGTTTTTTTTGGGGAAATCGCGGGCGGAGCCACCCCGAAGACGGATGGTTACATAATCATAAAGGACCCCATCCGCGATAAAAGATCCTTTTACTTCATAAGTGAGATCATAGGTGTTGTTGTAGATCTTTTGGAGTTCCAGGGGATCGAGCAGGAACTCATCCCGCAGCAGCCCATCCGGTTTGGGGGGCAGAACCCTCCAGCCCCGGCCATATTGGGGCGCTTCGATGGGGAAGCGGCGCACCGCTTGGGCGCTTTGGGCGAGGTGGACATAGTAGCGTACCAGAGTGCCTTCTTTCTGGCCGGGGATGGTGGCGGTGACCCATAACTTTCCCGGTTGATTTACGCGGTCGGTCGCGGGTTTCATTTCCAGCACTTCATACCGGGGGCCGGGATTGTACCAAAGAAAAATGGTGGAGGGGGCTGGCGTTTCGATTTCCGCGTAAACGGTAACCGGTTCATTCCCCTTGGGAACGATGGGCCCATGCTCCACTTGGTAAATGAAGGGGGGGAGTGTGGCTTGTTTCGCGCTGTTGACCCGACCGGGGGTTCCAGTGACGGATTGGAGGTCGATCCCGCTGGCTTGCCAGTTGCGGAAGTCCAGGATGGGGTTGGTGGAAATGCGCTCCAAGGAGCGGCCGGAGCCATCGGCGTCGGGATTCCAGGGCCAGGATTCTTCGTATTTGAATTTTTGCTGGGTGGTCCCTTGCGCGTCCTTTAATTCCAATGTCTCACCCGAGTTGGAGAGTTTCCCTTTGTAATCGCCAATCAGGGGGGCGGAGATGGGGCCATAGTGTTCAACGAACCGGGTCTTGTTTTTTGTGAGCACCAGGTAGCCTTGCTCTGGGATTACCGTGCCGGCGGGGAAGGTAAATTCAATCCCATCGGTGAATTTCCAGTTGGTCAGATCGATGGGGAACTCACTGGTGTTGAACAGTTCCACATATTCCAGGTTATCCTCATCCGGTTCTGGGTGGTATAGAATCTCGTTGATGATCACATCGGCGAAACAACAGAATGGAGCGATGCAGAGAAGGCAGATGGTAAGGGAGGTGGTTTTCGTTGGAATGG
>JAVFAP010000659.1:0-2614 GCA_034002445.1 bacterium
ATGTTGTTTTCGCGGCAATAGGGAAGTATCTCCGCTTCGATCCCCCGGTCCATCATACTATATTTGTTTTGGATCGCATCCAGCGGGCCCACCGCCGAATAGGCTTGGATGTGGGGCAGGGTGACATTACTGGCCCCGATGGCCCGGATCTTCCCCTCCGCCTTGAGTTGCAGCAGGGCGGTCATGGTTTCTTCGATCGGGGTCGTATCATCCTGCCAGTGTGTCTGCAGGATATCGATGGTGTCTACCTGGAGGCGCTTCAGGCTTTGTTCCACCTCGTAGCGGATGGAATCCGCGCCCGCGTAGCGATGTAGGCGATGCCCATTCTGCTCGATATGGTAGGTGCCCCGGTCGGTATGCCAGACCAGGGCACACTTGGTGGCGAGAATCACCTCATCGCGCCGACCAGCGATTGCCTTGCCGACCAGTTCTTCCGCATATCCCATGCCATAGGCGGGGGCTGTGTCTATCAGGGTGATCCCCGCGTCCAGCGAGGCCCGGATAGCTGCGATGGATTGGGCTTCATCCGTGCCGCCCCACAGCCAGCCGCCGATCGCCCAGGTGCCCAGGGCGATCGCGGAGGCTTCGATTCCCGATTGGCCGATGGGACGTGAAATCATTTTTCATCTCCTTTGGGAACAATCGTGGCACTGTAGGCTGAGAAAACACTAGCCCAAAGATGGTTGCTATTCAATTTCAATGCTTCGTCAAATTGCTGTTGGGCTTGCCCGAATTGATTTTGGCCCAAATAGGCCAAGCCGCTGAGGTAGTGAGCGTCGGCTAGGCGGTTGTTGTGGGATTGCTGTTCGCCGAATTTGGCGAAAAAGTCGGATTCCCCGCTGGAGGTCAACCGTTTTTGACTGTCTTGCAGCAACCGCTCAAACGCCTTGGCGGCTTCGGCCTCGTTCCCCAGCGCCCGTAGTGCCAGGCCCTTGTAGAAGAGTGTATCCGCGCTCCAGCCTTCGATCGCCAAGGCGCGCTGGAAACAGTCCATCGCCGCTTCCGTCTCGCCCATGGTCTGTTTTGCAAGGCCAACGTAGTAGAAGGTGCGGATGGCGTTGGGATCCGTCAGGGGACGGCCCACTTCGAGATTTTCGGGATATTCGTTGGCCATTAAAAAATCCAAGGCCGCTTTGCGGGGCTGGTTTTGGTGCAGAAAGGCAATTCCCCGGCAGAGGTGGGCGTCGATGAAGTCATTGTGAATTTCGCCGCCGCCTTCCCACGTAAAGAAATGGCGGTGGGTGAGGGTATGAATGGCGTCGCTGTAGTCCCCAAGCCGAATCTGCAAACTGACCAAGCGGGCCATGGCGTCATCCCGGGTGGCGATAACGGCTTCGTTCCGGGTCAGCAAAGCGAGGCGCTCTTGGGGATCGCGGTTCGCGGATTCGTAGAGGCGGTCCAACTCGTAGAAAAGGCGGGCGTTTTGGGGATCGGCCACAATCGCTTTTTCATACAGGGCAATGGCTTGCGGCAGATTCTCGCCTTCCCGTGCGATGGCGTAGCCCAGATTGCGGTGTGCCATGGCGAATGCGGGATTCTTGGCCATGGCGTCTTGCCACAGCGCTTTGGCCGTTTCGGGCTGGCTATCGAACAGGAGGTTGCCCAGATAGTAAGGCGCCAGGGCGTCGGACGGATTCAGCCGCATGGCGTGGTGCAGCACCGCGATCGTTTCCAACCGGTAGGGGAAGACATAATCGGGGGATGCTTTGGCCGCTTGGATCAGGGCGGCCTGAGTTTCCGGCACCTTGCCAAGGATGTGGTTGTAGTAGCTCAAGTAGTATTGAGGCATGGGATGCGTGGTGCCACCATGCTGTTGGAGGATGGCGATCGCGTCATGCAGGAAGCCTGCGTTCCCATAATCAGTCGCCAGTTCCAGCACCAGTTCGATATCGCGGGAGAGGCCTTTTTTCAGGGTTTTTTCGCTCCCTTGGACCTGGTGTAAAACCATTTCGTTCAGGGTCCAATAATCAATAGGCACCAGTGTATTGAGGTGACTCAAGGTGATGCGAGCGGCTTCCGTCAAGCCCAGATGACGCTGGATCGTCGCCTTGAGGTTCCATGCCTTGGGATTAAGGGTATTGGTCTCGATGGAATGGGTGATATTCTCCAGCGCGGATTCATAGGCCCCGGCCCCGCAGTCCAGTTCCGCCAATTGGTAGTAGGCGGCGGAACGCCAGGCGAGATCCCAACTGGCGCGGAAAAACTGGTCATACGCCTCGTCGGTTCGGCCGAGATAGCGCAGCGCCAAGCCCAGGAAATAATGTGCGTCGCAATCCCGGGGGCGGGTGTAGTTGTAGGTGATCCGCTCGACCGCGCGGCGCAGATAGCCTTCGGCTTCATCAAACCGGCCCCCCTGGATGGCCAGGATGCCAAGTTGGGTGTTGACGCGGCTGTCGTTGGGGTCGCGGCTCAACGCTTCGTTGTAGTAGGTGTTGGGATCGAGTTTGGTATTATAGAATTCATTCAGGCGTAACCCTGCCAGGTAGAGTTCTTCATTACTCTTGAACTCCTTGGGTTCACCGGGTGGTGTGACGGTTTGGGGCTTGGGATTCCCCGGCCGTTGTACGGGGACATCGTGCAGGATGGGTTTGCCTTTTTCATCCACCAGGGTGAG
>JAVFAP010000660.1:0-2613 GCA_034002445.1 bacterium
GGCCTCCATCCGCGCCCACTTACCTGTGCCCCCGTTCCCCGGCGTTCAAACACTGCCCATGGTGTAATTTGCCATTGATAATGATTCCGCCGCCCACACCGGTCCCCAAAAAGATACCAACAACATCCTTATTGCCCTTGCCAGCCCCATAGGAGAACTCGCCCAGGGTTCCTATATTGACATCGTTATCGAGGAAGACTTTGCATTTTAGCGTTTTGGAAAGATAAGCGGTAATAGGGGCGTTGGTCAGGTTGAGGTTGGGGGTATCGAGGACAGTGCCTTTGATCGGGTCCAAGGGCCCAGGTGATCCAATCCCAATCCCTTCAATTTGCTTAAACGTCAGTTTGGCATCTTTAACGGCTTCCTGACAACATTTCACCAACCGTTTGAGGATCTCCACGGCTGGCTGATCGGCCTTGGTTTTCTTTTTGGCGCGGCTGATCACTTTCCCAGAACGAGAAACCACGGCAGCCAACATCTTGGTCCCGCCCAGATCAACACCCACCACGAATTTCTGCTTGGTTTTCTTCTTCGCGGTGGTTTTCTTCTTTGTCACACTTTTTTTCTTACTAACAACTTTTGGTGGCATAATGGCCAAACCTTCCATCCAAGATTTACTTTTTTATTCGGTTAAAAATATGGGTTAAGATTTGGGTGTGTACTTGTTCTGGATTTTGTTCCGCCCGGATAGAAATCAGATCGGCCTCAAACGGGTTTTGAGCCCAGGCAGCCGAGAGCGCGAATTGATTGGCAAGAAATGCCGCATAGTGGTCATGGCGGTTCCCATCCGCCAACCCTCCGCACCTAGCCAGTTCTTGCCTCTCGCGTAAAAGACGAACGGCTGTTTCTTCTGGTGCAAGGGAGAGATAAAACACGGCATCGGGGATCAGCGCCGCCGCAAAGACCTCTTGTAACCAATCCTTCCGCAGCCCCGTCCCCATCATAGAAAGAATGAAGATGTGAAGATAGCGGTCCGCAAGAACAATCTGCCCCGCATGCAAGGCAGGAATAATCAATTTTTCCAGTTGATCATAAAACGCGGCCGCTTGCAAGAGCAGGATGGCGCGGGGGGACAGCACGTTGGAGGTTTGAGCCTGTAACAGTTCCGGGGCAAAAAGGGCGGAATCCCCAGGGCATACAACGCAAGCAGAAAAACCTTCTTTTTCCAGGGTTTCTTTCAAAAGCCGTGCCTGGGTTGTGCAACCACACCCCCGAATGCCCTCCAGGGCAAACAACCGCCCTCTCCACTCACCCAAAGGGGATTGTGGTAACGAATACTGATAGGTTTGATAGCGGCGTACCGAAAGCATGGTCATGAAATCGCGTTCCCGTTTAATCCCCAAGGCCCAGGTGAAAGGCTACAGTTTGGCGCATTTCGCTCTGGACCTCGACAATCGGCCGGTCGCCATCGATGCGTGTGAGGCCAAATTCGGGCACCATGGCATGGTATTGCTGGGCGATTTTTCCTTGAAAGAGAGCGAAACTTTGGTACGGATCCGGATGAAGAGCGAGGTCCATGCCCGCCTCATGGAATTTGAGAGTGGGCCGGCCAAACAGAATGCGGTCCAACGCCGTCTGAAGGGGGACATCAAAGAAGAACGTCATATCGGGGATGCGGGCAAAGGCATAACATTGACGCAGCCATTGCGGATCGCAACCACGAACACCATCCCGCGCGAAGGCGGTAAAAATATAGCGGTCACAGAGAACGAAGAAACCGGCATGCAAATGAGGCAGGATCTGCCGCTCATAGCGATCGGCAAAATCAGCACAATGAACCAGGCTGAAGGTCGAGGGGGTCAGAAGATTCCCTTCTTTCCCCCGCTTGGTCGCGCTTTTTATGGATGGAGAAGAATTCCATTCCGAGAAGAAAACGTTATGGCCCTTGGACTCTAACCAACGCCGTAAAAGATAGATTTGAGTCGACTTGCCCGACCCATCCATCCCTTCGACCGCGATCAGTGTTCCCTTCTCTTTCCTGTTTGCCGGTATCATGACCGTGATGCCTACTCCTCGAACGACGGATCAAAATCCAGTATACCGAATTGGCGATCAGAATACAGGTTCAGAAACCCGTCGTTCCGGGAATAATGGCTATACCAAGGGAATCGTCGCCTGGAGTTCATCCATGGTGATGCCCCGGCAGGAAAGCAAGCGCAGGATCACATCCTCCACCACCTTGTCTGGGGTGGACGCTCCCGAAGTGATCCCTACGGTGAGGGGGCGAGATGGCAGCCAATCCAAGGTAATGATTTCTTCTTTCTGGCCGAAGGGTTTATGTTTGATCTCGCGGGGCGAAATAATGCGATCGGCCTCGCTGATATGATAGGTTACTGTGTACTGCGCCCCGATCTCGCAGAGGTGATTGGTGTTGCTGCTGTTGTACCCCCCCACGACAAGAAGAATATCGAGATTTTTCTGACAGAGTTCAATAATGGCGTCCTGCCGTTCCTGGGTAGCGCTGCAAACAGTGTCGAAACTGCGATAATGGTCCTTGATCGCGGCCTCACCATAGCGGGCAACCATGGCTGCTTTCACCAGTTCGGCAATTTTCATGGATTCGCTGCTCAGCATGGTGGTCTGGTTGGCCAAGCCAACCCGTTGCAGATGCAG
>JAVFAP010000661.1:0-2611 GCA_034002445.1 bacterium
ACTCCGCCGAGCCGCTGCTATCCCGCGTGGTGCGCGAGCGGACCTTGGGCAGAAAGAATCAGGGGGTGCCCGAGAGTGGCAATGGCCTGGCTGGGGTCATGGCGGAATTGAATACCAACTACCAAGCGATGAAGTCCATGCTCGGATTTAACAATCCCACTCTATCCACCAATAAATTCTCTCTGCGGCGAGAATTGCTGCGCATTCAGCCGAATGCCGAGGGCGATGAAACCTGGCGGGAAACCCTGCGCCGCGCGGTGGTGCGCGATCTGCGTGCCGATGTGCCCGAGTTCGAAAATCTGGTCTCCTTCGATCCCTACACCGCGCCCGAACCGGCCATCGTGCTGGATTTCGGGACCACGATCCAGGCCGATACGAATTTCTTCGGTTGGAAATCCACCGTGGGTGGGGAAAGTTTCTACCCATCGGACCACTTTTCCATCAAGGTCCGATCCGTGGGGATTTGGTTCTCCAACTACAACGACGAGGCCGAGGGATTGACCGCGACCCCCCGGGCGTACTTGGTGCCCGTGGGCGCCGATATGATGCGTATCCCCTTCTCAGGCGGGCAAACCCGGGAATGGAACGTGGTGGATCAGATTCTACCCTTGCCCAACACCCTCAAGGAAACCGAATTCGCCCAGCGTCTCAATAACTGGGTGCCCATGAATCAACTCAAGGGAATCCTCCTTAGCCCCCGCACCCGCCGCTATGCCTCCATCCCCGCCATGCACGACGCCGGTGGCGCGGGCTCGCTGACTCCGGTTGCCGGGGACTTCACCGGCAACACCTACCTGGTGGGCCGCTCGGTTTGGAATACCCGCTGGGTGCTGATTATTCCTGGCCGGTACCTCCTGCCGGGGGATCCCAACGCGGGGATTCAGCGTTTTATCGAGGGGATCGATGGGCTGGGTGGTGTGACGGATATCCGGCTGGCGTTCCAGACATATCAATACGCCTCCGCGGGCGGTTGAGCCGGGAAGGGAAGAACTTGAGCATGATTACACTACCCACGGTTTTTCGGACGAAAGGAGCGCTCGCATGATACCCGCGTCCCCACGATTTTCTTTCCTCATATTGGCCCTCTGGCTTTCCCTGATGGTAAACGCCGTCGGTTGGGGGGGGATCCCCGAACCCCCCATGCTGGTTTTTGGGGAAATCCAGCTGGAAAACGGGCAACCGGCCCCTCCCGGCAACCTGGTTTTCACCGTATCCGATGCCCAGGGCACGGTTCTTGCAGCCAAAGCCACCATGGCGTCGGACCAGGGGAGCACCACCTATCTGGCCCAACTACCGGTGGAATCCCAGATCATAGATAAAATTAAAAACGCCCTCACCTTGGGCCAGCAATATTCTATCTCTGTGGCGTACAACGGCGTTGCCATCCAATCCAGCGTGCTGCAACCTCTGGTAGTGGCGGATCGTGGCAAGACCCTCGGCCCGCTTCTCTTGTCCGTGGGTGGCGAGGTGGGCAATCCGCCCACCCTCGTCTCGATTCAACCCACCGCGCCTGTGGTCCAGGTGGGCCAAGCGGTCCATTTGACCATCACGGCCCAAGATCTGGATAGCGACCCGCTGCAATTCTCAGCCAACCCCTTGGACAACCTATCCATCGTTTCTTCCGCGCAAACCGGGACAACGGCGGTCTTGATTGTCGCCTTCCTGGCGACAGAACAAACCATCGGTTCCAACACCATCCAGTTCACTGTTTCCGATGGCAAATCGCAAGATTCGAAATCGGTGACAATCGAGGTGAGTCCAGCGGGATCCATCCAGCCCAAGCGCCTGTACGAGTTTGATCAATCCACCCTGGCGAATAACGGTTGGCTGGAAATTCCCGGCGGTTTTACCAACGCCGTGCCCGCCATGTATGGCCCCTTGGATTTTCAATTTGATCCATCCATGATCGCCACTTCTAGCGACCAAAAAGGGTTGGCGATTTATGCCCAATCCGGCCAGATTACCTTTTTCTATGCCCAGCAGCCGGTCCAGTCTGCCTATCCAGTCCTGATGCGCTTGACCGCGCGTGCCAATACGCCCAAGGTGCAAGTGGGGCTGGTGGCCCTCAAGGGGGATGTGGCCTCCGGCTTGATCGATGGTTCCATCGCCACCCATATCCTAACCTCATCCACTCGCCTTCTGACCCAAGAACGCCAGATTCTCATGCTCTATCAGCCGGATACTGGGGATCTTTTCACCCCAGCTTTTCAAATCGCGGCGGATGCCGACGCGCCCCTCACGACCGTCCTGATCGATCGCATGGAAATCTTCGAACTCACGCCCCCCACGCGCCATCCAGCGGCCCTCTTTGACGCTCTCGCGGATGCCGGGCCTTTGAGCCCCGCCAATGGCTCCTCGATTCTTTCGCCGGACCGGCTCTATGAAATGGACAAAAATTCTCTGCTGGATTGTGGCTGGAAGGAAATCCCGGGTGGCTTTATTTCCGCCCCGGCGGGCTATGTGATCCCCAGCCCGTTGAATGCGGAAATTGCTTCATCCCAGGATAAAAAAGGGTTAGTATTTCTGGTTCGCTCGGGCGAAGTGAACTTTATCTTTGCCAGCCAAGCCTTCGATACCCAAAGCCGACCGGTCTTGCTCCGGGCGACCGTGC
>JAVFAP010000662.1:0-2608 GCA_034002445.1 bacterium
GGGGCCGGGGGCGGGCGGCACCAGGGCGTGGGTGATCGCGCCGCCGGCGGCAGTGGCACAGATGAGCAGGGCGTAATCCCGCTTGCGCCGGGCATAGATGGCGCGAGCCAGAGGGGCCAGTAGATAGAAGACGGTATCGAAGAAGACGGGGATGGAAAGAATATACCCGCTGGTGAGAAGGGAATAATGCTGCCGTTCTTCGCCAAATAACCGGCACAAGGTCCGGACAATCCGGTCCGCCGCGCCGCTATCCATCATGCACTTGCCGATGATGGCGGCCATGGCCAGTAAGATGCCGATCTGTCCCATGACTGTACCGAAATTCGCGGTGACCAGCGAAACGGATTCTACCAAGGGAATTCGATCGGAACACGCCGCCACCGCCAGCGCCGCGGTAATCAGTGCCAAAAAGGCGGGGAAGCGAAAGTACAGCACAAAAACTAGGATCAAACTCACACCAAGCACGAGGCAGCCAAGAGGGCCAATCATAGGATCACCTGCCGTTCAGAAGGATTTCGTTGTTCTGTGTTGAAAAACCGGGGAAAGTGTACCATATCCTGATCCGGTTCGAAACCGCAAGGCCTTCTGCCTAAACGAAAACAGGGCGATTGAGGCGTCAAAGCCTTGTGAACTGGAGAAAGAAATCCATGAAATTTTCAAAATGAGAAAATTTTTTCTCAAGTTTTTGGTAATCAAGCCGAAAATAATGACGACAACGGGGTTTGGTTATTATTTTTTCCTGGATGATGGAAAACAAGAAAAAGGGGTTAAACCACTTTCCCCGTCTGTTGAATAAGGCCTCGGAAACCTTCATCTAGTGGAGAGCAATTTAACCCGGCCAAAAGTGTGTCCGAAAAAAGATTTCGGGACAACAATAGACTAGATTTCTCTAGTATCGGCCTGTTTATATAATTCTTGAGTGTATTTATCCACAGAAAACGAATTTTGGGAGGAGCGATACGGTTTTTTGAATGATGAGGGCTAAATCCCTGTTCCCGTCTGTTGAATAAGGCCTCGGAAACCTTCCCAAACGCGAGCAGAACGGTACACCAAACCTGTCTGTTTTTTCCCTCATCTGAACAACCTTGCACGCGGTGGATTGCTTCTCTTTCCATACGGGAAGAGAAAGAAGGCGAATGCTGTCTCCATCTCCGGTGTGGAAAGGTTGAAAATCTGGACAACTCCGAATCAAACCAGGGAAAATTCTCGGCTAAGAGAGGTGAGTTCTCGAGCGGGCGAGGAGTCTTCCTCGCCCGCTTCTCACTACGGGTTTATGATCTTGGAATAAGTATGCTTGTTGCGGGACGCGTGGCAACTTCCCCGGTTGCCGCGAGAGATTTACCACACCATCTTTACGCCGTGCCCTTCCACAATCTCCCCGACATGGATGGCATCACTCCAGGTGCGTTTCAGCGTGGTGGTATCGTCCTGGGATACGATGAACACAATCCCAATCCCCATATTGAATACCTGGTACATTTCTTCCTTTGTAATCTTGCCGGTTTCCTGGATGCAGCGGAAGAGGATGGGTGGGGTCCATGTCTTGGTGTCGATGACCGCCTGGCAGGTCTCGGGCAGGACGCGGGGGATGTTGCCTTCGAATCCGCCGCCGGTGATGTGCGCGATCCCCTTGATTGAAACCAGCGACTCGACTTGTCTAAACGCGTTCAAGTATGAAATGTGAGGTTCCAGCAACGCTTCACCCAGGCTGACAGAAAATTCTTCTGGTTTGTCGGAGAGATGGAATCCCGCTTCCTCAAGGAGGACCTTGCGGGCCAGGGTATACCCGTTGGTATGCAGGCCCGAGGAGGGCAGAGCGATGATCTGATCGCCTGGGGTGATATTGCGGCCATCCAGGATTTTGCTTTCATCGACCACGCCGACGATGGTTCCCGCGAGGTCATACTCCCCTGGGGCATAGACATCGGACATTTGCGCGGTTTCGCCGCCAATCAGGGCGATCCCCGCGTCCCGGCAGGCTTCGCTCATCCCTTCGATGACTTGCAAAATAATGGTGTTTTCTAATTTTTCACAGGCAAAATAATCGAGAAAGAACAGCGGCCGGGCTCCGCATGTGAGGATATCGTTGATGCAATGATTGACCAAATCCTTGCCAATTCCCACATGGGATCCAACCTCACGGGCAATTTTCACCTTGGTCCCGACCCCCTCCACGCTGGAGACGAGGACGGGATTGGATTCAGGTAACCGTTGCATGGAAAACAGGCCGCCAAAGGCCCCCTCCTTATGGAGGACATTGGGGGTGTGGGTTTTGTGAACCAATTCCCCGATTCGTTTTTTGACTTGATCTCCGGCGCTGATATCGACACCGGCTTGGGCGTAACGGGATTTCGCGGTCATACGAGTTCTCTCCTGCGTTGGGTTTCATCCCATAGGGTAGGAACGATTGTAGAAAGAGGTAGGGCTAGATTCCAACCCCTGATGGATTTTGGTCAACTTTTTTCCAAGGGTGCGGATCACTGTCTCACTTTACGCATCCTTTTTGGCTGGTTGCGTTTCTCAGTCCCGGAAGCGGACGGTGAGCCGCTGGGGGGTGATCAAGCCAATATCGAAATTTTGATTGGCCTGGATGGGCACGCTGGATAGA
>JAVFAP010000663.1:0-2605 GCA_034002445.1 bacterium
GATCTAGCCCATGGTGGAACACAGACCGAAAAGCAGGCCAAGCAAACAGAATTTTGTGATCGAGGGAAAAACAGCAGACATCCGAACTCTCCTCTCCAGAATGAGTGGAAGCCGCGAAACAGCGAATCCGGCTTCCGGTATGATGGTAGGCTTCATTGCACCACAGATCGCGATGATTATCCAGTCGGTAAAAGCAAATTTGTGGGAAGGCGGAAGCGTAGTCTTGGATAATACGGATCCAGTCAAATTCTAATTATGACACAATATGGAACAAGAGAATGATCATCCATACCAAGGAGATTCGAAACAATCCAATGATGGCGCGGCATCGTTTGGTTATTGCTTTGGGCGCCCTCCCTGGACTCTGGGGGCGATGGAAATGACAGGGGGACAGGAGGGGCAAGTGGAGTTTGGGAAAATGCGGCGTTTCGGCTAGGCAAACCGGGTTGCCGCCCCTAAGATATCCCCATCATGAGCCAGCAATCCAACACACCGGTTTTATTGGATATCCGTCAGCTTCGCACCGCCTTTCACACCGCGGAGGGTGTGGCGCGGGCGGTCGATGGGGTTTCGTTTCAGGTGCGCCAGGGAGAAACCCTGGGCCTGGTGGGCGAATCGGGCTGCGGGAAGAGCGTGACCTCTTTTTCGATCCTGCGTCTCATCGCCTCGCCGCCAGGGCGGATCGAGGGGGGAGAAATCTGGTTTAAGGGGCAGAATCTCCTGGAGCTGAGCGAGAGGGAGATGCGGCAGATTCGGGGCAACCACATCTCGATGATTTTCCAAGAGCCCATGACCGCCCTCAACCCGGTTTTTCCCGTAGGCGAACAAATCGCCGAGGTGTACCGAATACACCGGGGCTTGAGCCGGCGCGACGCGTTTGACGCAGCAGTGGCGATGATGGAAAAAGTGCGGATTCCCTCCGCGCCGCAACGGGCGCGGGAGTACCCGCACCAGCTTTCCGGGGGGATGCGGCAGCGGGTGATGATCGCGATGGGGCTCGCCTGCGACCCCGACTTATTGATCGCCGATGAACCCACCACCGCGCTGGATGTGACCGTCCAGGCGCAAATTCTCGCTCTGATGGACGACTTGAAGGCGCGCACCGGCGCCTCCATCATCCTGATCACCCACGACCTGGGGGTCATCGCGGAAACAGCGGACCGGGTCGCGGTCATGTACGCTGGGCAAATTGTGGAAGAAGCGCCGGTGGCACAAATCTTCGCAGAGCCGCGCCACCCTTACACCCAAGGGCTGTTGCAAGCGATCCCTCGCCTGGGGGACCGGTCCAGCCAAAAGTTGAACGTCATTCCCGGCACAGTGCCCAGTCCCGCCCATTTCCCAGCAGGCTGCCGCTTTCATCCCCGGTGCGGTCAGCGTTTCGAGCCCTGTGCCAGCACTCCCTGTGAAATCACCCCCATCGGCGCGGATCACGTCATCCGCTGCCATCTGGCCAATCCCGAAAACATTCCAAGATAACAAAAACGCGGGCTCCCTTTTTTTGGAGCCCGCGCGAGTCGGCAGAATCCCCATCGATCAGGGGGCCATCTCTCTTTGTTTGAAGCGCTTTAGACCCTGCAACTGCCGCTGAGCCGCGGCATAGCGAATCTGAGCATGGAAATCCGTGGTGGGGCCGATGCGACGCAAGCAGTCTTGCAAGAGAACCTCGGCTTCGGCATGGCGCTGGCCGCGGAGGAGGGGCTGCGCCAGGTAGAATTCGGTGGAGGGGACAACCGGATCGTAGGGATAGTGCTGAAGAATCTGCTCCGCCAGGATGAAGGCTTCGATCCCCTGATTATCCCACTGCAAGTAGCGGACAAAGTTTTTGGCCATATCCGTGCCGTTCATGGTACCGGGGAAGTAGGATCCCATGGCCAGCAGGCACGTTTGCTTGGCCCCATCCCAGTTACCACTCCACGCCAACCCGGATTGCAGGTGGTTGTAGAGGCAGGCCAGCTCCTCGGGATGGAACTGGGCTTGCACGCTGGGGCTTTGCATGCGCGGATCCAAGACGACACAGTACACCCATTCATCCAGGCGGCGCATCCCCTCCCCGTCCGTGTTCACAAAGATGGGGTAGGCGCGGAACATGAGGCGGCTGGCCGCAACAAAGTCGCCGCCCTGCCGTTCCACCACTTGATCAAAGAGGGGGCGAAGCACTTCGAACGCGTCTCCCCGGCGGTTTTGGATCAGCAGCCGGTACAAGGGCAGATTGTTGTATTCTGGATCCGCCGGATTGGACTGGAGGGTGGTCTCTAATACCGCCAAGCGGGTCAGGGCAATATCCCATTCCCGATCCGCCGCCAGACAGAAGATCAACCCCAGGGGTTGGGCACTGGGGTAGGCGCTGGAGGCCTCCAGCACCGTGCCGATGGTCTCGACACACGAATAGGGAAAGCGCCGCGCCTTGAACTGGAACATGGCGTTGCAGAAATCGAGCATACTGGTCTCGGCGGTTCGATACGCCGTAAACGGGGCAGCCCCGATGCAGCGCTGGTATTCCATCCACAGTGCTTCTTCCCACTGGTTGGTGTCGCGGAGGGCCTGGGTCTTGGCCTCATAGGCACCAGACCAGTGTGAGGTCAGGGCTAGTTCGAAGAGGTCGTGG
>JAVFAP010000664.1:0-2588 GCA_034002445.1 bacterium
TACAGGCCTGGGTGCCGGAATAATCGAATTCGCACGCTTGGCCGATGACAATCGGCCCTGAACCAATGATCATTACTTTATGGATGTCTTGACGTTTCGGCATGAGATCTTTTTCCCTTTTGGGATACCCGTACGGAACCAGAGGCAGGCTTATCGCGCAGAGATGGCGCACCGGACGGGCCCCGGCTTTGAAGTTTCAATCCATTCATCGAATAGGAGACGATACAATATTTCTAGATTTTTTGCAGGACTTGTTTCCTCATGTTAGCCAATTTTTTGGTTTTGGTAGGTTTCCACCCACAGAAAGGACCCCTTTCCTCGTTTTTCTGGTTTGGATGAGGACTTGCGCTTGCCCTCAAAAAAAACGATGATGAAGCAACTTATCCCTTATACGGAGGAACCTGCCATATGAAATTTCATTCTCGATTCATCGGACTGCTTGTGGGTCTCGTAGCCTGTTGCGCTTTATTGCCCATGTCATCCCTCGGGGCGGATGACGCTGTAGCGTTTAGCGATCTGACCTCACCCGACGAGATTCAAGCGTTCCGCGAAGCATTCATCAACGATTTTGAGCGGACCAGCCTCAATACCACACCGGGAGACGCCCGCTTTCTACGGATCATCATCGCTTCGGCCAACCTGAAGCGGGGTATCGAAGTGGGAACCGCCACCGGGTTTGGAGCGATCAATATGGGGATGGCCTTTGAGCGCAATGGGGGCGAACTCTTCACCATTGATATCGATCCCGACATGGTCGTCAAAGCCCGCGAAAACCTCGCCAAGGTGGGGTTGGATAAGACCGTCAAGGTCGTCGAAGGCGACGCATTGAAGATGATCCCTACCCTGGAAGGCAAGTTCGACTTTTTGTTCTTGGACGCCTTGAAACAAGATTATATGAAGTATTTCAAACTAGCCCTGCCTATGCTCAAGGCGGGGGCGGTGATCGTCGCGGACAATGTGGTTATTTCCGGCAAACAGATGAAGGATTTTTTGGATTTCATGGAAAACGATCCAAACTATGACATGCAGATCATCCGCTGTTCCGAAGAAAAAGGCGATGGCATGGCCATCATCTACAAAATAAAATAAGCCAACCACTCCCAAGGGGAGTTTCGGCTCCCCTCGGGTCTCCCCATCGGCAAACCACCTCCAGGATTATTCCCAATGAAAGACAAAACCTATCTTCTCCGCTCCCTCCGGCTCTTCGATGTTGTCGCCATCATCGTGGGGATCATCATTGGCAGTTCGATTTTTCAAACACCTGGTACCATCGCCGGCCTGCTGGGATCGGGGTCCTGGATTCTCGGGATCTGGCTGATTGGGGGGCTGTTTTCGTTTATCGGGGCACTTTGTTATGCGGAACTGGCAAGCGCCTATCCCCGCGAAGGGGGAGATTACTATTTTCTCCACCATGCCTATGGCTCTTGGGCGGGATTTCTTTATGCCTGGGGCCGGATTTGGGTGATCCACAGCGGGAATATCGCGATGATGGCCTGGATCGCGGGGACTTATGGCGAAAAACTGCTTCCCTTCCCCCATGCCGCGACCGTCTACGCCGTGGGGACCGTGATCATCTTGACCGGCTTGAATTGCATCGGACTGAAAGAGGGCAAGTGGACCCAGAACATCCTGGCGACCACCCAGATCGTGGGGCTAGCCGTGATGGTGCTGGTGGCGCTTTTCCTGGTTTCGCCCGAGGATTTTCAACCCGTGGAAGCAGCGCAGACCGGGTTTGGGTTTGGACAGTTTTTCCTGGCTTTTATTTTTGTCCAGATCACGTTTGGGGGCTGGAGCGATGCCGCCTTTGTCGCAGCGGAAGTCAAACAGCCCGAACGCAACATATTCCGCGCTTTGATGACCGGTCTGGCTATTGTAACCGCCGCCTATGTTCTGATTAATGCTGCCTTGCTCTTCGCTTTGGGCGCGGAGGGGATGGCGGCCAACAGCAATATCATGGCGCTGGTGATGGAGCGCGGACTGGGTTCGTTTGGAACCCACTTTATGTCGCTGGTCATCGTGGTTTGCGCCCTGGGTTCGGTCAATGGAATGATTCTTGTCGGTGGCCGAATCTATCACCCGTTCGGGCGGGATCATGCCCTCTTTCATTTTTTGGGCCAGTGGAACGCCAAATCGTCCGTTCCCTTGGCAGCATTTTTGATGCAAGGCGTGGTGGCGTGCGCCCTGCTCTTTTGGGGCACATTTGAACAGCTGGTGATCTTCACCTCCGCCGCGCATTGGTTATTCATGGCGATGGTAGGGATTTCTCTATTCATTTTACGCAAAAGAGAACCACAGACCGAGCGCCCCTTCCGGGTTCCTTTGTATCCCGTCCTGCCGCTACTTTATATCCTCACCTGCGGAATGCTGCTGTACAGCAGTTTCAACTATGCCACCAGCATTACCCCTTACGGCGCCTGGATCGGCTTCGGCTTGGTGTTGAGCGGATTGCCAGTGTATTGGCTATCCAGGCGGATGGAGAAAGGAGAAGACCAATGAAGTATTTGTTTTTGATTTTGTTGGGGATGGGATCTGCCCTCTCCAGTTTGGGTCAGGAAACGGTTTGGAAGCATCTCAGCACAAAGACCGGC
>JAVFAP010000665.1:0-2568 GCA_034002445.1 bacterium
GATTAGATCGAGGGTTTTATCCATAAACTCGACATCATCCTTAAAGGGTACCGGTTCAGGTTGTTTTGCCGTGCAGGCGGTCAAGCCCACCAAGAGGGCGCCACACAGCAAAATGCCAAGACACTGTCTCATCATATTTCTCCTTTTCATCCTATGGATTGCCCATGCTGTCAGTTGATTTTTCGGTTCATGATAGAGAATTTCCCTGCGAAAGTCAGGATGGCTGCCGCTTATTTTGGATAATCCCCCATCATCTCGACATTCCAATCCTTATCGAACAAGCCACCCCAGAGGGGATTGCCTTCCGTGTCAAAGCAGACAAAATCGGTCATCGGCACCCGGCTGTAGGAAGGCTCCGAATCGATGGCAAACTGCCGTAACGCCTTCAGCCCCGCCGCGGACGCGGCCAAGTTAACCTGCACATACTTTTGTGGATCGAGGGGATGGGGATACACAAATGAGATCGCTTGATCAGCTGCAATCACACGCCCCCCAAACTCTAACCCCTGCTCTGTCTTGCGCACCGGCAGTTTCGAGGCAAACTCCTGGACCGCCGCCGAGCCATCCCAGGTAGAGAAATAAACGATATTTGTCTTCACCGCTTCGGCTTCAGAAAGTTGAGCCTCGTCGATTACCGGCCAATGCACATCAGCCAATGGGCCTTCCTGCGATTTCCGCACCGCCAGCGCACGGGCTTCGCTCGTCTCGGCTTCAGACCCCTTTGATCCAAACACATAGATATGCTTCGCCTTCCGCGCCGCGTCCAGGCCATGCCGGTTGGGCAGTGCACGGGGGACAAAAGTATCCTCAAAAAACGCCCAGCCAAAATCCTGCCGCTGAAAACTGAGGTCGCCGCCGGGATAGGGCCCCACATAGATAAGCCGATCTTCAATCTTCACGGCCACCGGCGCGTTGACCGGAACCAGTTCGGGCGGGAAATGCAAGGCCAAGCGTTTGACATTCTTGGGATGGATCGACACTTGTCGGTCTTGAAATTCCGCTTCGACCGATGCAATTTCGCGGATTTTCTGTAAATCCACGATCTTGATCCAGTAAGCCGAGCCCCCTTCCGAATCGCCCGTTTTGTAGATCACCTTCTTCGGCGCGGGCTCGCGCTGAAACGGGCCAAACCACTCGAACAAGCGGGCATCGTTATAACCAGGATCCCAAACATCATGGCCAACGCTGGGATAAATTTCGATCTCGGTCTTGTAGCCCAGTTCCTTGAGGCGGGCGTGCATTTTCTTTGATTCTTCCACAGGCACCGTGCCATCCGCGTCCCCATGCATGAATTTTGTAGGAACATAGAGCAAATTTTCGGCAATTTCGCTTAGGTGAGAGGATCGGTAGAGTTTCTTCTCAAAATCAGTCTTCAGATGGGTCTCGCCCCGGTTGGCATAGCCAAAATACCCACATACGGGAGCAATCGCGGCAAAGCGGTCGGGATAGCGAAAGCCCAGTTTCCCTGTGCCCCCGCCACCCATGGATAGCCCCGTCAAATACACCCGATTGGGATCGATATTCAGCAGGGTTTGCGTTTCTTCCATCACCCGCCATACATCCTCTTCGGCGTAGCCATGATACGACATGGTCTCATAGCCATTGGGCGCGACAACAACATAGCGGACATACGGCAGGCTAGGCATGTTCTTCTTCGCGGCGGCGTCATCCTCGCCCGGCCGGTTGGTTTCGCCCATCACCCGGCGCAGCGCCAAGTGATGGTTGGAATACGCCCCGTGCAGCATCACCACCATCGGCCACGGACGATCCTCGCTGTAATCCTCGGGAATATAAAGGGAGAAAAGTTGCATCTCACCAGTGACAGGCGAACGGTAACCCCGGAGTTGGTAACCAGTCTGGCTTTCAAACGGATCCGTTCCCTCCTTCAATGCGGAAAGATACCCTACCAGCGTCCGCAGTCGGCTTTCCACATCCCAGGCGGACGCATCGGCGGCTTTCATCCGCTCCATCAGATCTTCGAGAAACGCCAGCGCCGCCCATACCGGCTGTACCGCCTCCGGCTTGCTGGCCGTTTGCGTCTCCAGGGATTCGAGTTCACGACGGATGGCCGAAAGTTTATCGTAGAATCCAGCCAGGACGGTAACCGCTTGCTCGGCCACCGGTGTCCAAACCCCGTCCAATTGCGCTTCGAGAATGACAGCATATTCTCTGCCATCCGGGGGGAATTCCAAAGTATCCACCCAGACCGAGGATGGCGCAGCAGGCAAAGCGAGGGGTTTTTCAGAAATCAAACGCCCCCCGTCATACACCCCCACTTTCCATGCGGAGCATTCCATCCACGGTTGCACTGTCACACAGGCCTTGTTCTCCTCCACCAATAGCAATGGAGTCACCGTCAAGGTTGCATATTTCCGCTGAATCTTCGCGATCTGCGCTTCGCCAGAGACAGCGAACATCAGACTGAAAAAAAGACTACAAATAAAATAATAGCCAAAAATCCGATAAAACATCGTAGTTCTCACCATTGATAGGACGAATGGGAAAACTCCCCTATAACCATATGAAAAAATAGTAGATGTGAGAATACAAATGAATGCGAATGCCCTC
>JAVFAP010000666.1:0-2551 GCA_034002445.1 bacterium
ACTGTATCAAGAAAACCGGCCGTACAGACAAACTGCCACGGATTTGCTGCGGGGGCTGATGATCCTCAGCTTCCCCATGGTGGTGGGGGGGACGCTGCTTTCCCATGAGATCATCCAGTTCCTCATGCCGGATCTGGATGCGGGGGGAGGCCGGGTGTTTCAGATCCTGCTGTGGTCGCTGCCGTTTATTTATGCCAATTTTTTATTGGGGACTATTTTGGTGGCTACGGACCGGCAAAAGTTAAACCTGGTGGGGAGTGTGTGCGGGCTTGTATGCAATGGATTGGCCAATATCCCGGCGATATACTACTGGGGGGCGTATGGCGCTTCCGTAGTGACGATTGCCTCCCAAGGCCTGTATACCCTGATTCTGCTCTATTTCTGTCGGCAGTTTCTCACAACCAAGGGCCTGTTCCGGTATGTCTCGATCCTGGCATCGTGCGCGGTGATGGCTGGAGCGATCGCTTGGGCGGCTTTACCCTGGTTTCTTGAGATCATGTTGGGTGCTGGGGTGTATGGAATCGCCTTAATCTTGTTGCAGGGCATTTCGTTGGATGATTTGAACCACCTGCGCGGCATTCTACGGAAAAAATAATCCACACGGGGACGATGCCCCATCGTCCCCTTCCCTGTTTCGTTCTCAGGTCTCAATAAATCGTGCCGCCAGGCCCCAGCCAGGCGATCACACCCAAAGAGCGCAACCCGTTTGAAGCATTGTAGTAATTTACATACGATGCGTGAGCCAGGCTCCAGTCCAAGGCGGGCCCAGGGCTGCGGGCGGTATACAGGTAGGAATTGCCATAGACATTCAACGTCTGGCCAGTGCGGCTTGCATCATCATAGACATAGGCCCCATCCCAGATCGATCCCAGTTCAGGCTTGATTGCCTGGGGATTGTTGGTTTGGAAAGGATCGATGGGGACCGAAGCGATGTAAGAAACTGGCGTTGTCAGGACATGATACCGGTAGGAATGCTTGACCCACCAGGAAGTCCCGCTTTGCCAGTGATCCCCGCCGGGATACTGGTTATTATCCAGGCGGTACATTTCAATCGCGGTCCCCAGCGACCGCAGGTCCGAATACACGCGGCCGATATTCGCCCGCACCTGGGCATTCATAAAATTGGGTACGGCAATCGCGGCCAGGATGCCGATGATGGCCACAACGATCAAGAGTTCAATGAGGGTAAATCCACGCTTCATGACCAGCCTCCTCTGAGGGATAACGCGGCCATCATAAAAGAAACGAAGGCCCGTGGGAAGATGGTTTCATGAAATGGTGACAACAATTTTGGGTTTTCCCCCTAATACTCCCTATCCCTGGTTACGTAGGCAGTCCGCTGGATTGGTTTGCAATTTTTCGATAAAAAAGGCCCGCAGTTGATCCACATTGGCGGGATGGCCGTACGCGGCGCATTCGGGGGCTTTTTGGGCATCGGTCATCGCCCAGAGATCCACCTCGCGGCCAGACAGGTAGCGTAATTCGCCGCCAGCGGCTTTGAGCACCATGGCCGCCCCGGCGATATCGTAGAGACGGATATAATCGAGCATCCCCCCTTGGATTTTGCCCCCCCGGGCGACAAAGCAGATATTGGCTGCCGCCGACCCGAAGGCCAGCGCCCGGCCAGGATAGCAGACATCGAAATAGCGGGGATAGGTCACGGAGGAGGCGATGATGGTCGAACTGCCATCAAATGCAGCGGGCCCGCAAACTTGGATTTCGCGGTTGTTCAAATAGGCCGGGCTGCCTTCGACCGCCCAGTACAATTCATCCAAAACCGGCAAGTAGACAAAGCCCAGTTTGGGGCCGGTCTTGTGCACCAGCCCCACCGAGACACACCAGACCGGCAGTTCACAAACAAAGGGCTCGGTGCCGTCGATGGGATCGACGGCCCAGACATACTCGGCTTCGCCCAGGCGGTAGGCGCCGGTTTCTTCGCCAAAAAAGGCGTGCTCCGGGTATAACTGGATGATCTCCTTGCGCAAAAAGGCCTCGATCGCTCGATCGGCCTCGGTGACAACGCTTTTGTCTTTCTTGCGTTCAAACCCGACGTTTTTGAAATAGGAGAGACCAATCTCTCCCGCGCGGTAGATGATGGGGCGGATCTGCTGGGCAATGGCGTTGAGTTCCATCATGGCTCTTTCTCAATCAATTCCTGATTCCTTTTTCTATTTACTCTACCTGCTGACGTGGGGACACTCAATCGCCACAGGTTATTCATGGGTCGTTTGCCGCGCATCCAGCACAACCCATTTCCATATTGGATCGCCGGAGGGGACACGGACCACTTTTTCCGGTTGGACCGAGCTGAGTTCAAATGGCCGCAGGAAGTAAAAGGTTCGCTGATCCTGGCGTTGGTAATAGGGTTCGACCGCCTGCCCCAGGGGGATGAAGGTAACGCCCTCGATGCGCTGGCTGGCGATCCAATCTCGCGGCGGGATGGGACCATAGAAAAGGAAATAGATATAAGAATACTCGGCGAAGCCGGAGATCACCGTGGGCTCATTCGGCTGGCGGTTTTGCTGCCACCATTGGATCCCCTCACGGTAGC
>JAVFAP010000667.1:0-2549 GCA_034002445.1 bacterium
GGCGGAATCATTAGAACAGGCCAGTGTATGGGAAAGCGGCATGGGCATGTGGGAAGATCTCTTCTTTACCCTGATCCCCTCCAAGTTTGTTACGTTCCCCGTCTTCACGGTTGGACTGGGCGATACCATCTCCGCTGGGGCTTTTTTGACGGAATGAGTTAACCGGTCCCAACGAGATTCTTGAGAAAGACCGCAGGATGGGCGCAATCCCCTTCCTGCGTTTCCCCTGCCGCCCCAATCCCGATTCTTCCCTTGGCTTTGCCCGCTCTTTTATGCCATAATGCCCGAAATCGTTTTGAAGGGAGATGCGATGAAGCGTTTCTGTCTGTTGCTCTTACCTGTTCTGTTCACGATCCCCATCGGGGCACAAGAGGCTGTGTTTGAAAGCATGGCGATTTTTCCCCATGAACACTGGCATAACCACGGGTCGAGCATTGTGGAATGCCCGGATGGCAGCCTGCTGGTCTGCTGGTTTCACGGCTCTGGCGAGCGCAAGGCGGATGATGTGCGGATTCTTGGCGCCCGCAAGGCGACAGACGCCCCCACCTGGAGCGAACCGTTCGTCATGGCGGATACGCCCAATTACCCGGATTGCAACCCGGTGCTTTTTATCGGACCAGATGAAAAACTTTGGCTGTTTTGGATTACCATCTTGACCAACCGCTGGGAATCCTCTCTCTTAAAATACCGCACAGCGACCGACTATACCCAGCCCGGCCCTCCCCGCTGGGATTGGCAAGATACGATCCACATCACCCCGCCGGATTCCTTTGTCGAGGATATGCTGGGGCCCTGGCCCGCGTTTTTGAAGGAATTCCCCGACCTCATCCCCGAATTCACGGGGAAGGAGCGCGAGGAGGTTACCGCCGATGAAGAACTGTATTTCTTTATGGAAAAGAAAGTACAGGACAAGATGTTGCAGCGCCTGGGTTGGATGACCCGCATCCATCCCCTGCTGCTACCTTCGGGAAAACTTCTTTTGCCTTTATATACGGATGCCTTTTCTGTTGGGCTGATTGCCATGACCAGCGACAAGGGACAGACTTGGCAATCCAGCCGCCCGCTGGTGGGGTATGGCAATATCCAGCCCAGCCTGGTGCGTAAGAAGGACGGGACTTTAGTCGCCATGATGCGCGAGAATGGCCCGCGCCAGCGTATCCGCACGGCCACATCCAGCGACGAAGGCTTTACCTGGAGCCCAGTGACCGAGATGGAGTTCCCCAATCCGGGTGCCAGTGTGGAGGTGATCTGTTTGCAGAATGGGCATTGGCTGCTGATGTACAACGACACCACCGATGGACGTCACCGCCTCAACCTGGCCCTGTCGGACGATGAGGGACAAACCTGGAAATGGAGCCGCCATCTGGAAGCCCGGGAACCTGGGGAAGGCTCGTTTTCGTACCCCTCGCTGATCCAAGCCCGGGACGGGATGATCCATGCCACCTACAGTTGTCATTTGCCGGAAGAGAAAAAGACCATCCAGTATGTGAAATTGAACGAAGCCTGGGTGAAGGCGGGCGATCCGAAATAAGAGCCCTGCTTGTCTGGCTGAAAATACGAAGAATCTCGCACCAAGTTTTGGGCAACGGCATCGGGAAAATGGCAATTCATGAAGGATAGTACCCACCAATTCTTTTTTGCGGACTGGCAAGATCCGGTCGCGCCGGGCCGCCTGGTGGCGGGGACCGATGAGGCGGGGCGAGGCCCCTTGGCTGGTCCGGTGGTGGCGGGCGCGGTTCTGTTTCCACCGGATCTGGACCCGGCTATCCTGGCTGGGATTACCGATTCCAAACTGCTAACCGAGGCGGAGCGCGAGCAGGGATTTGAATTGATCATAACCCAAGCCCTCAGTTACGCCATCGCGGAGGTCTCGGCGCAGCGGATCGATCAGATCAACATTCGCCGGGCCTCGCTGCTGGCGATGAAAGAGGCGGTGGCGCGGTTGGACCCTCAGCCAGGGTTTGTCCTGGTGGATGGGCGGGATTATCCGGATATCCCAATCCCTGGCGAGGCGGTGATTCAGGGCGACCGCCTGCACACGGTGATCGGGGCGGCATCCATTCTGGCGAAGGTAAGCCGAGACCGCACGATGACAGATCTGCATCGGCGTTACCCGCAATATGGATTTGATCAGCACAAGGGGTATCCCACCCGCTTTCACAAAACTGCCGTGGCTCTCTTCGGGGCCTGCCCCGAACATCGGCGGACCTTTGCCGGGGTGAAGGAGCATCTGCGTCCCTCCGTGCAAAGCCCCTCGTTGCGTGCCGCCCTTGAAGAGTTTGGGACGATTCAAAGCCTTCCCCAGTTGGAGGCGTTTCACTGTGATCTCCCCAAGCGGGGCTTAAGAGAACTGGAGGTGGATTACTTGGTCCAGCGGTTACAGGGGCTGCGAAAGACCTTGCGGCAGGCGGAGCGGGCCCGCCAGCCCGCGACGGTGGATCGGGGGGCGTATTGGGAAGGCGCGGTGACCACTTTCTTGCAGGCGAAGGGGTACCATCTGCTGGAGCGGAATTTTCGCGGCCCGCATGGGGAGATCGATATCATCACCG
>JAVFAP010000668.1:0-2546 GCA_034002445.1 bacterium
CACCGAAGCCCTTTTGCTAGCGGGCAAAACCGTGGTGACCACCGAATCGAAAAAAGCGGCCTTCGCCCAGTACCCCTGGGCAAAGCAATTGCAAACGCTCGCGCAAACGGTGGAACACCCCCTCGAACTGGGTTCTCTGAAAGTGGATGTTTTGTGGGACAGTCAGTGGAGCGACTCCCTGCACACTCGGGGGACACCATGCAACGCGTATGTCGTGACCACCCCAGAGGGAGTGAGCGTGATGACCAAGGGCGATATCAATTGCGGGTTACAGCTGTATGGCTGGTTGAGTCTGTTAAAACAACACGGCAGGCAGATCGATATCTTCGTTGGAAGCCCCATCTACTGGCGAGGGGTGGACGTGATTTCCGAAATCAACGAATTGTTCTCTCCCCTTTGGCTGCCCGGCCACGCGTGGGAATTCGGGCATCGCAAGGCCGAGCAGCCAAAAGGCAACTGTGCGGGATTTTTGCAATCCTGGCAAATCGTCCACGAAGCGACTGGATCGGAGCACATCCAGGCATTGAGTTGGGGCGAGTGGATTGATATTTCAGCCAAGAAGTAAAAGGCCGAACACGCCGCTCGTAATACCCACGCCCCCCTCCGATATACAAAAAAAACCCCTTTCTGCCGCATCGCGGAAGGAAGGGGTTTTTCCATCAATGAACAACGTTCTGTTTACCGGCAACCGCCACCCCAAATGCTTGTACCCCAATCCATCACCATGCAGCCACTCATGTAATCGCCGCCAAACCGGAAAATATTGCCATCCGAGTTGACTCCATTGCTTGGATCATAGCGGTCGTGGTCTGTACCAAATGGGAACGGATCATGGCTGGAGTTATCGTCATCATGATCGGGCCCATAACTCATTAGGCTATAGGCCTGCTTGCGGTAGTCGCCCGGGTTGTCGGCGCCACTGCCCATCTCGTAATCGGCACGGCCCTCAGCCGCATAGGCGTTGGAATTACTAAAATTGGCCAAAAAATTGAGTTTTTTCTCAATGAATGCATCCGTGGGCAACGAGGCGATATAAGAAACCGGCGTTGTCAATTTGAACAATCCGTGCTGAATCCCGGTATATTCATCCAAGTCATGATCACCAGGGAAGGAATTCTTATCAACCCGATACGCTTCCAGCGCGGTGGCGAGGGCGTTCATATCCGACTGCACCCGGGCGACCTTGGCCCGTACTTGCGCATTCACAAAATTGGGTACAGCGATTGCCGCCAAGATCCCAATAATGGCAACGACAATCAGCAATTCAATCAACGTGAAACCGGTTCTCTTTGACATACGTGTACTCCATACCTTAAAGTTGTGCTGTCTGGGTGCTCAGGGGCGCGCCAGCCATGCCATAGCGTAAATCCCGCCCATTATTGTTTCATAACAAGATCGTGTGGTTTCTGTTACAAAAACGCCCAACTATTCCTACTTTCTTGTGGGCCCTTAATAACAGAAAATCTATCATAGAATAGATCAACCCGTCATACAAGCCATTTTCCGGAGTTTTTTTCTGAATCGGTTCTTTTCTGCCAAAGCCACACTCAGTGGATTGGCGCGTAGGCGATCGAGAGTTGCATGGAATAACTGCACGTGCAGCCCGAACTGGATTCTGGCAATAACACCAGACCTCCCGCGGGAATCATATTGATCCAGCACCCCGGGCGGTTTACCAGCGAAAGGGGCGAACCGCTTTCCTTTTGATTCGTCAGCGCGTAACGCCGTGGATTGAACCCCCGCCCATACAGATAACGGGCCGAACCGGATAACCCGCCACAGCCATGCCCGCCGCGATCCAGTTCATAAGACCCCTTCTCACCAGTTTTCAGGTTGAACACATAGGGGCGGGAATAAACCTGTTCCCCAATAATCACTGGGTGCTGCCACTGTTCGCCATGCGTCCCCCCAATCTCCTGACCCTGATAGGCGGAATTCCAGATCGGCTTGCCATCCTGGGCGTTGAACGCGTGCAGTCCATAGTGCACAAACTTGCCGACATTGTACGTCCCCACCGCCAGCACAATCCCATCGACATGGCTGAGGTACATAATATGCTGGAAGGGGAACGCATAAGGCGTTTCCCATCGCTTGTCCCCGGTCAGCCGGTCCAGCGCGATCAGCGAGGTCTCGCTGGCGTTAAACAGATCTGCGGACAGCCGCCCATCCCTATCCACCACGGCCTCTGGATTCCGGCTCTCCACAAAGAAGAGGGTGAAATCGTTCATCGCGATGGCGCTGTTGAAAAGAACCCCCTTTTGATAGGTCCATACCGTCTCGCCCGTATGGCGGTTTTTACAAAACAGGGCATTCCCCAGAATCAAATCCCGAAAATCGCCTTCCAGTAGATCGCAGGTATCTTCGCTCAGTTCATAGAACGCCGCCCCTGCATGGTTGGTGCTGCCATAGAGGTGATCCCCCACCGTCGCCAGGTATCCCCAGTCCTGCCTCCGGTCCGGCAGCAATTGGGGGGCCTGGAAGATGGATACCAACTCCCCGCTGTCCACGGCATAAGCGTGGCAATTCTCTTTTTCTGCGACATAAAG
>JAVFAP010000669.1:0-2543 GCA_034002445.1 bacterium
GTCGGCTTCGAGTTCCAAGGCATTTTCCAGGAATTTGTCGATGAGGATGGGGCGCTCAGGGGTTACACCAACCGCCGCTTCGACGTAGCTGCGCAGCATCTCGTCATCATGGACAATTTCCATCCCACGCCCGCCCAGGACAAAGGAGGGGCGAACCATCAAGGGGTACCCGATGCGTTCGGCCACGGCATGGGCTTCTTCCAGATTGGTCGCCATTCCAGCGGCTGGCATGGGGATGGCTAATTTTTCCATGATTTGCCGGAACAGGTCGCGATCTTCGGCCATTTCGATGGTGCGGGGCGAGGTGCCCAAAATCCGCACGCCGTTCTTCTCCAGTTCGGAAGCGATGTTCAACGGGGTTTGGCCACCGAATTGGACAATCGCGCCTTCGGGTTTTTCTTTTTCGTAGATGCTAAGCACATCCTCCACTGTCAGGGGTTCGAAGTAGAGTTTGTCGGAAGTGTCATAATCGGTGGAAACGGTTTCTGGGTTGCAATTGACCATGATGGTCTCGTAGCCCGAATCCCGCACAGCAAAGGCGGCATGGACGCAGCAGTAGTCGAATTCGATCCCCTGGCCAATGCGGTTGGGACCGCCGCCCAGCACCAGGATTTTCTTGTTGCTGGTGGCTGTCGTCTGGTCGGGGGCATTGTAGGTAGAAAAGTAGTAGGCGGCATCCTCGACCCCCGAAACCGGAACTGGCTCCCAGCCTTCCAAAATCCCCAGGCGCTGGCGCTGCTGGCGGACGGCGTCTTCCTTGATCCCCAAGAGTTTAGCCAGATATTTATCGGCAAATCCATCTTTTTTGGCCTGAACCAGCAGATCATCGGGCAGGTTTTGACCTTTATATTGAAGAATGGATTCTTCTAGATCAACCAGTTCTTTCATTTGTTCAATGAACCAGGCTTTGATATGGGTTTTCTCGTGGAGTTGCTCCACCGTGGCCCCTTTGCGCAGCGCTTCGTACATCACAAACTGCCGTTCGCTGGTGGGATAATTGAGGAGCTGCATCAATTCATCCAAGGTTTTCTTGTTGAAATCCTTGGCGAAACCTAAGCCATAGCGGCCTGTCTCTAATGAACGGATGGCTTTTTGCAACGCTTCCTTGTAGTTTTTTCCAATGGACATCACTTCGCCCACCGCGCGCATCTGGGTGCCCAGTTTGTCCTCGGCGTTTTTGAATTTTTCAAAAGCCCAGCGGGCAAATTTGACAACCACATACTCGCCGGAGGGAGTGTATTTCTCCAGAGAGCCATCCCGCCAGTAGGGGATTTCATCCAAGGTCATACCTGCCGCCAGTTTGGAGGAGATAAGGGCAATGGGGAATCCGGTCGCCTTGGAAGCGAGGGCGGATGAACGCGAGGTGCGGGGATTGATTTCAATCACCACGACCCGGTCGGTCTTGGGATCGTGGGCAAATTGCACATTGGTGCCCCCGATGACCTGGATCGCTTCAACAATACGATACGAGTAGTCCTGCAAGCGTTTCTGCAATTCGGGGCTGATGGTCAGCATGGGAGCGGTGCAATACGAGTCGCCGGTATGAACGCCCATGGGATCGACGTTTTCGATAAAGCAAACCGTGATCATCTGGTTTTTGGCATCCCGGACCACTTCCAGCTCCAATTCTTCCCAGCCCAGCACCGATTCTTCGATGAGAATTTGGTTAATTAAACTGGCAGCCAAACCACGGTTGGCGATGATACGGAGTTCTTCCACATTGTAGACCAACCCCCCACCGGTTCCGCCCATGGTATAGGCCGGGCGGACCACAACCGGGTAGCCCAGTTCATCCGCGACCCGCTCGGCGTCCTCGACGGTGTAGACCGCTTCACTGCGGGGCAGATCGATGCCCAGTTTATTCATGGTTTCCTTGAAAGCGATCCGGTCTTCGCCACGTTCGATGGCATCCACCTGAACCCCAATCACTTTGACATTGTACTTGTCCAACACCCCCAATTTATGCAGTTCGGATGTGAGATTGAGCCCGGATTGCCCGCCCAGGTTGGGCAAGAGCGCGTCCGGCCGCTCTTTCTTGATGATTTCCGTGATGGTTGGCGCATCCAGGGGCTCGATGTAGGTGATATCCGCTGTTCCGGGATCGGTCATGATGGTCGCGGGATTGGAGTTGACCAACACGATTTTGTAGCCCAGTTCCCGCAAGGCTTTACAGGCCTGGGTGCCGGAATAATCGAATTCGCACGCTTGGCCGATGACAATCGGCCCTGAACCAATGATCATTACTTTATGGATGTCTTGACGTTTCGGCATGAGATCTTTTTCCCTTTTGGGATGCCCGTACGGAACCAGAGACAGGCTTGTCGCGCAGAGATGGCGCACCGGACGGGACCCGGCTTTGAAGTTTCAATCCGTTCATCGAATAGGAGACGATACAATATTTCTGGATTTTTTGCAGGACTTGTTTCCTCATTTTATCCAATTTTTTGGTTTTGGTAGGTTTCCACCACAGAAAGGACCGCTTTCCTTGAATTTCTGGTTTGAATGAGGACTTGCGCTTGCCCTCAAAAAAAACGATGATGGAG
>JAVFAP010000670.1:0-2536 GCA_034002445.1 bacterium
TTTTTATATCAAGCGGATACAGCGTGGATGCTTTTGCTTGGATTGACCGAATTCGAGGCGGAAGAATACATGGCGGCACGCAAGGCGCAGGGATTTACCGCGATCCAACTGATGCTGACTGGCTTTGCGGATATGGCCAACCGGGCGAATCAAAAGCCCTTTCATGGCGAGGCGGATTTCTCCCGGCCCAACGAAGTCTACTTTGCCCATGTGGACCGGGTGATCAAAAAAGCCCAGGAATTGAATTTCTATCTGATGATCGCACCCCTCTGGGCGGGGTGCTGCGGTGAGGGCTGGGCGGGGAAATCCAAGGAGGGCGCGCTCAAACCCATGGATAAAAACGGTGTAGCCAAATGCCGCCAGTTCGGGCGGTTTTTGGGTGAACGCTATGGCCGCTATCCGCACATTGGCTGGATCATCGGCGGAGACAACGATCCCCACGAATCCCGTGAGGTCATGCGGGCCCTGGCCGAGGGGATCAAGGCCAAAGCCCCGTCGCAACTGATGACCTACCACGCCGCCTCGTCGCATTCCAGTACCGATGTTTGGCCGAAAGAACCTTGGCTGGATGTGTCGATGGTTTACACCTACTTTCGGGGATTTGATAAAGCGTGGAATAAAGCCCAGCCGGATGTCTATGAGGTAAGTACATGGGAATACGACAAAAAAAAGACAAAACCCTTCTTTCTGGGTGAATCGACCTATGAGGGAGAACATGGCGAATGGGGCTCGGCGCTGCAAGTCCGCAAACAGGCCTACTGGTGCCTGTTGTCCGGTGGAATGGGCCATGCCTATGGATCACCCAATTGGAAAATGCCGGACAACTGGCGGGAGATCCTGGCCTATCCCGGTGCGGCCAGTTTAAAACATTTACAGACGTTGATGATTGCCTGTAACTGGTTCACCCTGGTGCCCGATCCCAACAACCGGCTGGTTCAGGAAGGGGCCGGACCGTTCGCGCGGAATGACGCCGCTGTCAGCGCGCAATCGCGGGATAAAAAATGGGCGGTGACCTATATCCCCTCGCCACGAGAAATCAACTGTGATTTAACCCAGATGGGGGGAGGCCGGGTGTTGGCGTTCTGGTTCAATCCACGGACGGGGGAAACCACCGAGATTGGAAAATTCCTGAAAACTTCGAACCGGCGTTTTACCCCACCGGATCAAGAGGATTGGGTACTGGTTTTCGAAACGGTGCCTTGAGATTGACTCGAAGGATAGAACGGAGACTTGAATGGATCCCATCTTTCTTATTTTCATCGGTGTCTTTTTGGTTGTGATCGTCTTGTCCATTCTCCAGGCGCAGCGGCGCAAGCAGGAGATGCGGGCGTATGCCCAATCCAAGGGATTGCAATACCATGAAGGCAACCACCGGGATTTCGATCGCCGCTTCCCCGCGTTTTCTTGCTTGCAGCGGGGGCATGGCCGCTACGCCAGCAACGTGATCATTGGTGAATTGGGGCCATTCGCCGTTTGCCTCTTTGATTACCGCTATAAAACCGGCAGTGGAAAAAACGAAACGACGCATAATTTTTCCGCGGTCATGCTGGATACGGGAATGCCCTTGCAGCCTTTGCTGATCCGGCAAGAGTCGTTTTTTGACAAAGTCGGGGAGTTTCTGGGATTTGATGATATTGATTTTGAATCCCAGGAATTCAGCAGCAAATTTTTTGTGAAATCACCCAATAAAAAATGGGCCTATGATATCCTCCATCAAAAAGCGATGGAGTACCTGCTGCTGGCCCCCGCATTTACCATTGAATTTCAAGGGTCCACCATCATGGCGTATCGGGACAAGCGGTTTTCCATCGCGGATTTCGATGCGGCGTTGACAGTGATACAAGATCTGGTTCAGCTTTTTCCAGACTATCTTCTGAGAGAATGGAAAGGGAAATAAGATGGAGTTCTTGGTCATCCCCTTTTTTGGGTTTCCTTTGCTTGTGTTGTTGCTCATTGTGGTATGGTACAATGGGCTGGTTCGCGCTCGGAACTTTTGTGAGGAGGCGTGGGCGGATATCGATACGGAATTAAAGCGGCGCTATGATCTGATTCCCAATCTGGTCGAAGCGGTCAAAGGCTATGCCAAGCATGAGCAAACGGTACTGGTTCAAGTCGTCGAAGCCCGCAACCGCGCCATGAGCGCCCATGCCTCGGTGCGCGACCTGGCTCAGGACGAAAACCAGTTGATCGCCGGACTGCGGCACCTTTTCGCGGTGGTCGAGAATTATCCCGAACTAAAAGCCAGTACCAATTTTCTGCATTTGCAGCAAGAGTTGGTGAATACCGAAGACCGCATTCAACGGGCGCGCCGGTTCTATAACGGCAATGTGCGCGATCTCAACAACCGGATCGAAACGTTTCCCTCCAATCTGGTGGCCGGAATTTTTCAGTTCCAAAAAAAGGATTACTTTGAAATCGACTCGGCGATGGAGCGGATCGCCCCCACCGTCGCGTTTTCGTGATGCCCGCGCGGGGAAGCCAGGGCCTGCACCACGCCCTTGGGATCCCCCTCCGCAAAAGAGGGGAATTGGCTGGC
>JAVFAP010000671.1:0-2528 GCA_034002445.1 bacterium
CGGTTTGCACATCCCCCCGGCGGTAAAGCAGGGCATAGGCAGGGAAATTCCCCAGGATGACTGGGCAGGAAGCGGCGAATTTGTTCATGGTGGTGTCCCACTCCGTCCCACCCAGGGCGAATGCGTAGAATCCATCCACCCCTTGCAGCGATCCATAGGCCGCGGTCAGGAAGGCATAATCGGCACGGTAGAGATCCGGGTTGGTCCATCCAATTTCAGAGATGATGTGGGGATAGTCCTCTATCTGGATGAATTGCAACGGCAGAGACGCGGGCGTGACGACGCCCCCCTTGTTTTGGAATGTATGCCCAACGCGGACCGCATAGGCATGGCTGCCATCCTCGCTGTCGTGCTCGCCTCCCGCATAGCCATGGCGGTCGATCAGATCCCCCGCCATGTAGGTGTAGCGTTCCAGCGCGCCCAATGTGAAGGCGTCGGACACGGTCCAGTTGCTAGTGTTGATCAGGCTCTTGGCGCCCAACTCTTTCTGGATGTAGTCCTTCATTTGGCTGTAGAACGCGCGTTGGTTTTCTGTCAAAAACTGTACCTGATCCCCTACCCGCTTCTTTTGATCCGCGCCCATGGATTGTACCGCGCCGCTGGTCATGCTCCACGCTTCATAGAGAGCCATGCGGCCCTCGGCCGGAGCGTCTCCGCTTTCGCGGCGGTTACCCCAGGTCGCCTGTGCGTTGGCCAGCGAGCCATACTGGCGGATCAGCCAGTCGCCGAACAATGTTTCCAGCCGTTGCCAATGCACCGCGGGAATGTTGCGCTTGGTGAAGGTCCAGAAGAAATAACTGTCTTCGTTGAGGATTTCGATAAACGCCACCGCTGGTTCGTCCGCCAGGGGCTTGCCGCTGTAGGGGCTGGGCGTGGTCAAGAGCGCTTGGGCCCAGGCTTTGTAATATTTTTGCATTGTTTCGTCAAAAAAGAGCAGCGCGAAAGGCTTTTTGTTCTCGATCGTGTCGTAGCCCGGGATGCCGTAACTGGGTTTGATATCAAACCACAAGGGAAAATAAAAACTGAGGGTGGTGTAGATGCCTGCGTTTTTCATCGCCTGGATAAAGAAGAAGAGATTGTCCAACTTCTGCGCATCGGCCTGCATGGGATCGCTGGCGTCGAAGAGTGGGCTGTGATAGCGCACACTGTTGACACCTCGCTTGGCCAAGAGTTGGCCTAGCCGCTCGATGGAAGTCCGCTCCATCCCCGCGATGGCGCTGGAGGCGTTGACGCCCCAAAAGCGGACCGGCTGGCCGCTGCCCAGCAAGAACTGATCACCCTCCCGGCGCACAAAACCATCGATCCCCGCCTGGGTCTCATTCAGATCCCGTAGATCCAGCAGGGCATCGTTACTATAGGAATCGTAGAGTGGTTCCCAGGCGAAAAAGCCAGAGTCGGCCTGGCCAGATTTTTGATCAGGCTTGAGATTTCCCCGGGGTGTGAAGGGGATTTGTGTCAGCAGAAAGCAGTCAAAGCAGGCGGTTTGGGATTCACCTTCGGCGGCGAGCAGGCGCAGTTCAAAGAGGGTTTCGCCTGCTGGCAACTGGACCTTGCCCGCATAAACCCAGTTGGCGGAAAGGTGCGTGGCCAAGGTGACACTGTCCGCCAGCGAGACCGATTTGCCCACCGTGCGCCAGTCTTGCTGCCCAAAGCGCCAAGTGAAGGGGCCATGTTGCCAAAATTTGCGCACCCAAAAATCATACTCGCCCTCGCGGGGGATGTTGATCCGATACGTGGCAAACGCCGCCTGGCCGGACCGTTTGCCGTCGATGGTCAGCCATTGCCCGTTGGAAAGCAGCGCTTCGTTCCCTTCGATCGCCCCGCTGGAGAACCAGGTTCGGGCGGGGAAATTGGTCTCGATGGGATCTTCGCCTTCCCACCAGAGATACTCGTTTTGGGGATCCGTGAAGGCGGTTCCCCGATATGAGAGAATCACACAAACGGCAACAAGGATTCTTTTCATCAGGTCTTTTTCCATTTCTGTCTCCGACAATGGTTCTCTTCCTCTTCTGGAGGGAGTATAATTTGAATTCAGTAATTTAGCGTAGAGCGATTTGTTAAATCAATCTACCACCACATGGGAAAGCCAGGAAGAACGGTTTCACTGGGGATGGTGGGGACGGGACTCCAGCAGGGAAACTCTTGCGTGGTCGCGGTTCTTCTTCTGGCACGATTCATCTCTGCGAACTCATCCACAATATCCAGAAGTAGAAAATTATCCCGTAGCGGATCGTCATTTCGGTCTTTTTATTGATGCCATTCGGTTTTTTGGATTACACTACGCAATGAGACCAGCCCGGACAGGGATCCCATGGGGTGGGACGGATTGGGTGAGGTGGTTTATGTCGGATATCCTATCGCGTGCAAAAGAAGAAATCAAAAAGGCACTGATTGAAGAATACTTGCGTCGCCATCCCGGATTGGATGAGCAGCAGGTGGTCATGCTGTACAAGGACGGAAAACTCTTGTTTTCGGATCTGGCCGCAGTGATGGCCGAGATGAAAATGCGCCGGAATTTTGAAGAAGCG
>JAVFAP010000672.1:0-2526 GCA_034002445.1 bacterium
GATCGTTTTGGTACAGTCTGTATTCATTAGGCCGCCTTTTGTGTTGTGTATTAATATGTTGAATTAATTACACTTTTACCACATCTGGCGGCCTTTTTCTATCCCTATCGTGAGAAATCCAGGCTAGAGGCTCTTGCAGCCATTGCAAAATCGTCTGGGCTCGGTGTGTATAGGTGTGGCGGTTCCGCACCGTGTGGTGGACCTCAGCGCGCATCGCGGACATACGGTCTTCATTCGCCAGCGCTTGGCTCGCCAGATCCCGCATCTCATCTTCCTGATGGAAGACCAGCATCTCCTTGCCTGGCAATATCAATCCCCGGTCCGCATCTGGTACATAGTCCCCCAACACCAGCCCGCCCGCCATGGGGACATCGAAATCGCGCGGATTGAGGCATGTCGGGCATTGATGGCTGTGAATATTGACACTCAGCCGCGCCGAATAATAGGCATCCGCCAAATCTGGATGCGCAACAAATCCCCCATAGCGATCTTGATACGGCGGAGGCAAAATTTGGCGCCACGATTCCGGCCCAAACACCTTCAAGCCCAGGGGCAGTAACGCCAAGACAATCCGTTTACGCTTCTCATAGGTGACGGCGTTGTAGAGAAAGTACGCCAGAATCGGTTCGGCTTCCGTCAATCCCTTCTTTGTCGTGAGACAAAAGGCCCGCGCGGCGGACTTAATCTGATCCAGTTGGCTGGGTGTGGGCTGTAACGACAGCAGAAGATCCCGGTATGGCCGCGCGGGCTCCTGGGTCTTCAGCCGATCCAGCCGCGCAATCAATTCCCGGCATGCTGGCGTCATGATTTGTAAAAACCCGCCTACATCCGGCAACGAGCCAATATAACTCAGCGGGGCCGCGAACCGTTCCACCAACCGGCCCGGCCCCTCCAGCATTGTCGCAACCGGCAAATAATAGGCCCGCCGCGTATGGGGACGTAGCCAGGCCAAATAGGAACGGTCACAACACAAATACCAATGGTTTGGCGCAAGGGGAAATGTGCCAACCGGGTTTTCGTACAAAGAAGTATCATCGACCAGCCAGCATAGACGGGGCCGCTGGATCTGGTTTACTAGGGTGGATTGCAACCCGATATCCTCCAGCAGCGCGTTCGGCCAGGCGTTGATAGTCAGAATCAAATCGGGACTCATCATCAGAAGTTCCCCCAGCACCTGACTTTGCGCCGAGATGGAGGGGGAAAATTCCGCCAAGTGAGTCCGCAAGCCATTCCGCTGAAATCCCTGCAATACCGCCTTGGTGATGGGGTGGTGGATATAAGCGTTGGGAGAAGCGCAACTCCAGATGGTTTGCGGTTCCCTATCCAAGGGTGTTGCCATCACAAACCGGAACCGGTCCACCTCGGCTTCAAAACGCGGCAGAGCCGTCTTGATCTGGCGGTAAAAATCCCGTGCGGCCTGGATGGACGAGTCTTGCTTCGAACTCTCACAAGGCAGCCCTCCCAAGATCAAGCGGCATTCACGTTGATCCAAAAGAAACAAATACCTGGTTTGCATACCCTGCGCCGCCATCCGCCAGGCATGGGGGCCGCCAAAGAATAAAACCCGGCCGCTTTCTTGCATCGCCGCGATATCATACAGCGTCGCCACGACCAGCCAGGGGAGCGGCTGCGGTTCGACACACAACACCACATAGCGGGGATTTGCCTGGATCGCTTCCCAGATGTGCTGGACCGCGTTCCCCGCCCCGATCCCAGCCAGAACCAGGCAGAGGGTGCCCTGTTGGATCGCTTCGTCAATCGCGTTTCTCTGGTTTTGTAGAAGTGGGGAGGCCGTGGAAGGGTCCAAGAACAAAGAGGGACGGCTGGGAGACACAAAGCGCACCCCCCGAATTTCGCCCCCCTCTTCCCACAGTTCCATCTCCGTTAGCAAAGGCTTTCGCTCCGCGAGCGCTGCGGCCCAGGCCAATCCCGCCTTGTTCAAATAGGCTATATTGCGCTCAAAGGTAGCCTTGCGTGGATCTGACAGCGGTTTCCAGCCCGGCATTTCACCCCTCCGGAGTCAGATTCAATAGAGCAAAGACTTGGTCCAGCCAGTTGGAATAAGTCCAATCCCGACGCACCCGTTCCTGCGCCTGGGCTCGGATCGCCTCGGCGGCGGGAACATTCTGGAGGTAGAACCGCACACCATCGACGAATTCTTCTTCTGAACTGTAGTAGACGGTTTCTTCTCCGGGCTCCAGATAGCGGCGGAACAAGGGGCCATCGCTGATCTGAAAGCCCCCCAGCCCCGCCACATTGAAGAAACGCATATTGGGCCCGGTGACATGGCCGATAGAATGAATATTCACAAAAATATGCCCCGCAGACAAGGCCTTGGTCTCTTCCTTCATCGGCAAATACCCCCGGAAACAACCATGTAGGGGGGATTCGGGCGGCAGTTAGGCTTTCCAGTCGCCGCCAAAGAGGTGCAAGCCCATCCCCGCGATACGCTCCAACACCGTCCGTCGCCGGGCCGCTGAGCCCTGGCAGAGCAGGTAGCGGAAAATGGCGTATTCCTCCGCCTCG
>JAVFAP010000673.1:0-2523 GCA_034002445.1 bacterium
TCGTCCACCGCCTGATTGCGTTTCATACGATCCTGTATCGTGGATTGCGCCGGGATGGTGTCTTCCCGCGGGCCTTGGTCGCCCGTACGGACCAGGTGCTAATCGATGGCGGTTTTGTTGGTGATCTCGTAGCAGTTTGTATCTGGTGTAGAGATGTAGGGGGCGCTGATTTCAATGGAATTAGCGAAGAGCGGTTCCAGGTATTCTTTCCGGCCGATGAGCTGATTCTTGTACCAAACCGCGGTACGTCCGGCGAAGAGGGCTTCTTTCAACGCCGCCAAGGTGCGGTCTTTGACAAAGACCAGGGTGACGGTGCGGTGCTTTTCCGGTGTGCTTTCTGTGAGGAGAGAGGGTTGGTGGATATCGGAGTTCCCCAGCATGGTGAAGTTTTTTTCCAGGCACCATTGGTGGGCGGTGGGATAGTATTCATCGCCATTGCAGACTTCCATTCCATGCAACCACCCTTTTTCGTTGATTTCTGTATGGACATCCAGCCATTTGCCTCGTTCTTCTCCTTGCCACGCTTGGTGGTTCCAGAAGACAAAGGCGCCTTGTTTGTTGGCGGCTTCGATGGAATCGATAAAGAGTTCGGTGCTGACGGGTTCGATATCTTCCAGGAAGATGGCGTTAAAATGGCCGGGAGGGGTGTCGCGGGTAATCTCTGTCCCCCTGGGCATGAGGATATTTTTGCTTGCGGCGGAACCCGAAGCCAGTTGGTAAGAGCGGTTCAGGTTGGTGGGGATATCCTCGCGATGGGGCTGGTATTCAATGTGATCACTTATGACGAGCACATCCAGGTCTTCGCGCCAGGCTACTTCGACCCGCACCGTGGGCCAGACCAGACCGTCCGAGAACACGGTATGCGAGTGCAGATCGCATTTCAGGGTTTGGTACCCCGGAATATCCGGGAATGGCACTTCCTGTTTGGCCGACGAAACAACGCTCCACGAGGTAGGCTGGCTAAACGAGATGGGCATACCCACTGTACAGATGAACACAAAAATCGAGAAGAAAATTCTTACATGCTTCATGATTGATCCTTTCTAGAGTGGAATCTATTTGATCTAGGATAAGGAAGAATAAACCAAATTGCAAGGATACGCAGGTATGGAACTGGTTAGAACCGCGTCAGAATGTTTTTGGGTTTTTCCCAGAACTTATCGCAATTCGGCGGCGCTTTCGTCCGATAGGACCAGTTTGTACGATTTGGGACGCCGGTCGGTTTTGGTCACTTTGACATTGCGGCCCAGGATGCTGTTATCGATCCGCTGTTCAATATGGCGAATCTCGCAGTTTTCCATGATCACGCTGTATTCGATCTCGCTGTTCATCACCTTGGTGTTGGCGCCGATGGAAGTGAAACTGCCGATGAACGAGTTTCGAATCTCGCAGTTTTCCCCAATGAGTACCGGGCCGCGGATGGCGCTGTTCTCGATAATGGTGCCTTTGCCAATTGCGATGGTTCCCCGTAGTTCGGTCCGTTCGTCAATCTGGCCTTGCATGGTGGGGACCAGATCTTGGAGCACTAGGCGATTGGCTTCGACCATGTCATCCGGATTTCCCGCGTCAATCCACCAGCCGTCGAGAGAGAAATGCTCAAGGCGGCCACCGGAATCGATCAGCGCCTGCAAGGCGTCGGTGATTTCATACTCTCCCCGGGCGGAAGGGGGGAGGGTTTCAATAATCGAATGGATAGTGGGATCGAGGATGTAAATTCCGATGGCCGCGAGATTGGAAGGGGGGTCTTTGGGTTTTTCGATGAGGCGGACGACCCGTTCGTTTTCGATGACGGCGATTCCATAGAGTTGGGGCTTGGTGGTGGGGCAGACAAAGAGAATGCCGTTGGGCCGGTGGAGATGAAAATTTTCCACCGCTTCTTCCAATCCCTGCTTGAGCAGGTTGTCGCCCAGGTACATGATGAATGGTTCGTCTCCCAGGAAGGTCCGGGCCACTTTGATGGTGTGGGCGATGCCCAGGGGGTGATCCTGGGGAATGTAGGAGATGTGGACGCCCTGTTTTTTGCCATCTCCCAGGACATCCTGCATATCGCGGGTGTTATCGCTGACGATGATGCCAATTTCTTCGATGCCGACCGCCTTGAGTTTATCGATCGCGTACAGCACCAAGGGTTTATTGGCGATGGGGATCAGAGGTTTGGAGTTGGTAAAGGTCAGGGGGCGTAAGCGCTTGCCACGGCCGGCGCAGGGGATGATGGCTTTCATGAGATCTCTACTTTCCTGATGTGCAAAGATAAAAGATATAGTACCCTCCTCGCGCGCGGTTGGTCAAGCATGGGATGGGTGGGGGATCGGCGTCGTCTCAAGGGCCGAGACTCAGAATTGGTCGATCTCCTCGGTGTCTTCCTCCAGTTTGGGGCAGGGTTGTTTTTGGAGGAGAGAGGGACTCTCAGCCAACTCTTTCGCCCGGGGAATGAGGTAGACGGGATCGTTGAGATTGGGGTTATCCAATACTTCTTCCAGCAGATGCTCCAGAATGGTTTTGAAAATCGGCCCGGGGCGCAGG
>JAVFAP010000674.1:0-2521 GCA_034002445.1 bacterium
GTGCTGGTCACCGGGCCAACCGGGTGCGGCAAGACGACGACCATGTACGCCAGCCTGCAGCGGGTTTTCAGCCCCATGCTCAAGATGATTACCACGGAAAACCCGGTCGAATATCAGATGAATGGGGTGGTTCAGGTTAACATCAACCAGTCGGTTGGTCTGACCTTCGCCCGTTGTCTTCGCGCCATCCTTCGCCAGGACCCGGACATCATCATGGTCGGGGAAATCCGTGACCTTGAAACCGCGCAGATGGCGATCGAATCCGCGCTTACCGGGCACTTGGTTATGTCCACCATGCACACCAACGATGCGCCGGGGACATTGACCCGTTTGATCGATATGGACGTGGAGCCCTTCTTGATCACCTCCGCTGTCATCGGGATTGTCGCACAGCGTTTGATCCGTTTGATTTGTAACGAGTGCAAGGAACCGCATCAGCCCGATCCCGCTCTGATTCGGGAAATGGGCTTCTCGCCGGAAGAGGTGTCGAACATTACCTTCTTCCACGGCCGTGGTTGCCCGGAATGCAACTATACCGGCTACAAGGGCCGGACGGGAATTTACGAATTGTTGACCCTCTCCGAAACCGTCAAGGAAATGGTTCTCGCTCGCGAAGCCACGTCGCGCATTTTCCACCAAGCTCGCAAGGAAGGGATGCGGACCTTGCGCGAAGATGGCTGGGAAAAAGTCATCCAAGGGATCACCACCCTGGAAGAAATTCTTCAAAGTACCGTCCATTAATTATTTCCGCAATCAAACCTCCAAAGCCCGGTCTTCCGCCGGGCTTTTTCATTCCACTCCATCCTTTTTTCGCAAACTGGTTCCAAGTCGTTCTCCCTCCCCCGCCTTTCTGGCATAATAGGCGAAACAGAAACCATTCTGAAAGGGCTTTTTGGACTATGTCAAACACTCCGGTTGCCTTTCGTGACGCGCGGCCGATTCTCCAGGATTGTGATTCCCGCCTGCAGGCCATTTTGAATAATGCCATCCTTCCCTTCTGGTTTCCCCAGGTTGTGGATACGGTCCACGGCGGGTACCAGTTGAACCACGATGCCCAGGGGAGGTTCTTGGGCCCCAGCGATAAGATGCTGGTAACCCAAGCCCGGACAATGTGGTTCTTCGCCTACCTTCGCAATCATGGCTACAACAAGGCGGAGTATATCGAAGCGGCCCGGCATGGATTCGATTATTTGCGGGATACGATGTGGGACAAGGAACAGGGGGGATTTTTCTGGCAGGTGGATTCTTCAGGCAAGCCCACCCGGACCATGAAGCATCTCTACGGGCAGGGGTTCGCGCTTTATGCCCTCTCGGAATACGCCTTGGCATTCAGCAGCCAGCCCGCCTTGGATTTGGCGACGCGCCTCTTTAATCTGCTCGAAACCAAGGCCCATGATCCCCTGTATGGTGGCTATCGGGAATCGTTTCAGACGGATTGGACGGTCCCTTCGGATGACGAGCCGGGCTATCTCTCCGCGCCGCATGACTACAAATTGATGAATACCCACCTTCACCTGATGGAACCCCTGACGGTCTACTACGAAGCTTCCAAATCCCCCCTGGCCCGGGAGCGTTTGTTGGAACTCATCCAAATTCAAAGCAACGCGGTGGTACGCAAGACCGTGGGGGCTTGCACCGATAAATTTACCCGGGATTGGCGACCGGTGCCCAAACCCGAGTATGACGTGGTATCGTATGGCCACGATATCGAAAACATCTGGCTGCTGATGCTTGCCTGCGAGACTGCCCGGCTGCCCAATGGCCCCTTCCTCGATCTCTATACGACGCTCTTTGATTATTCTCTCCGCCATGGCTACGACAAATCTGCCGGTGGCTTCTATTACTACGGACCATTTAACCAAGACGCGACCAACAAAGCCAAGGTCTGGTGGGTGCAGGCGGAAGCCCTGGTTGCGTCCCTCTCCATGTACCACCTGACGCAAGACAAACGTTACTTGGATATCTTCACCCAAACCTTGGATTGGACCGAGCACCACATGGTGGATTGGGAGCATGGCGATTGGCATGCCAACGTACCGGATAATCGGGCTCGTCCCGAGGGGAAAGCCCATGCCTGGAAGGGCCCCTATCACAATGGGCGGGCAGTGGTGCGGTGCAGTGCCCTCATTCAAGCCATGCTGAAATGAGCGAGGAATCCGGCTGGATTTTCTACTGTAAAAACTGAAGGAGGGGCAGGCCCATCCGCCTGCTCCCTCGCGTCTTCCCGCCATCGCCTACACACCTCCTCTCCTCCAAAAAAAATTGGACCCCCTCTCAAGTTTGGCTTGGGGCGGCCGATAGTGAATGACAACACGGCTGGCGGAACCTCTTCTTTTCTCTTTCTTCTATCCCACATACGAGGGTTCCAAAATTTCGAAAATTTTCTAAAGATCCAATTTTTGCCGCCGATAACGAGTAGCAAATCAAATGGTTTGAGGTTGAAGTCGATGAATCGCCAGGCTCACGGATGAGCCGCTGAATGGAATTCAGATCTCGCGATTCGAAACCTAGTCTTACCCCT
>JAVFAP010000675.1:0-2501 GCA_034002445.1 bacterium
GAGGGAAGAGGGTCAAGGTGACACGCTCTTCCTTCCCGCGCTGTGATCAATGAATAATCTAAACCACCAAGTCAGCAAATGGGCGAAGGTTGGACAATTCCATCAGTAGGTCCCCTTGCGGTCTTGCATGGAAAGATATCGTTTCCGCAAGCGGACGGTTTTGGGTGTGACTTCCACCAGTTCGTCTTCCTTGATGAACTCGATCGCCCGTTCCAGAGTCATGGGCAGGACGGGAGCCAGGAGGACGTTGTCGTCCTTTCCGGCACTCCGCATGTTGGAGAGTTTCTTTTCCTTGCAGGCGTTGACGTTGAGATCTTTATCGCGGTTGTGCTCGCCCACGATCATGCCTTCATAGACAGGGGTGTTGGGAGGGATGAAAAGAATCCCCCGGGGTTCTAGGTTGAAAAGGGCATACGCGACGCTGGTGCCTTGGCGATCCGCGACCATGGAACCGGTGAAACGGAGGGGGAAATCTCCCCGGTAGGCTTCGTACCCTTGTAGGTAAGAGTTCATGATGCCTGTCCCCTTTGTGTCGGTGAGGAATTCGTTGCGGTAGCCGATCAGGCCGCGGGAGGGGATGGAAAATTCCATCCGTACCCGACCGCTGCCGTGGTTGACCAGGTTGGTCATCCGGCCTTTACGGATGGAAAGTTTTTCGGTCACGATGCCGACAAAGGGCTCGTCGCAGTCGATGAAGAGGTGCTCGATCGGCTCGGTGCGGACGCCATCCTTAATTTTATAAATCACTTCGGGGCGGCCTACGGTGAGTTCAAATCCTTCCCGGCGCAGGGTTTCGATAAGAATGACCATTTGGAACTCGCCCCGGCCTTTGACCAGAAAGACATTGGCGTTATCGGTGTCTTCCACTTGCAGCGCCACATTGCTCAGGGTTTCCTTGAACAGGCGTTCGCGCAGTTTGGTGGATTGCACAAATTTTCCCTCTTGTCCGGCGAAAGGGGAATTATTGATGCCAAATCGCATCGACACGGTGGGCTCATCGACGGTGACCCGGGGCAGGGCCTTGGGCGTGGCGCGGTTGCAGATGGTATCTCCGATGTGGACATCCTCGATGCCGGAGAGAATGATGATGTCTCCCGCTTCGCCCCGGTCTACCTCTTGCAGATTGATCCCGTCGTAGACTTTGATGTTGGTGGCCCGGAGGGGGATTGATTTGTTCTCTTTATTGATGCAAACCAATTCATCATTGCGGCTGATGAATCCATTGGCCACTTTTCCGATCGCCAGGCGGCCCAGAAATTCCGAGTAGTCCAAGTCGGTTACCAGCATCTGGAAGGGTTCGTCCGGGTCGTAGGTGGGAGCGGGGATTTCGTTGATGATGGCATCGAAGAGGGGGTGGAGATTGACGCCTTCTTCTTCCAGGCTGTGTTTGGCGATGCCTTCCCGGCCAATCGCGTAAAAGACCGGGAATTCGATCTGATGCTCAGTGGCATCCAGATCGATAAAGAGGTCGTAGATTTCGTTGAGAACCTCCGCGATGCGGGCATCTTTGCGGTCAATTTTATTGACTACGACGATGATTTTGAGTTTATGTTCCAGAGCTTTTTTGAGAACGAACCGGGTTTGGGGCAGGGGCCCTTCGGAGGAATCCACCAGCAGGATGGCTCCATCGACCATCATCAGGGCTCGCTCCACCTCGCCGCCGAAATCGGCGTGGCCGGGGGTATCGAGAATATTGATTTTGGTGCCTTTCCAATGGATGGAGCAGTTTTTGGCGGCGATGGTGATGCCGCGTTCGCGTTCGAGATCCATGCTGTCCATCAGGCGGTCGCTGACGACTTGGTTATCCCGGAAAAGACCGCTTTGGCGGAACATGTGATCTACAAGTGTGGTTTTGCCGTGGTCGACGTGGGCGATGATGGCGATATTGCGGAGCGAAGAATTTTGCGTCAGTGGTTTCATACAGGTGCCTTAAAGTAAGATTTGGTTGCCTAGAAAAACAATGGGGCGGGATACGCATCTGTGGCACGGGCACGGATCCATCATCCAAAGAAAAACCCTTATCGGCCGACAAGGGTTGCTTTGGTGAACCGCCATGCTTCGAAATCGGAAAAGAGAGTTCCATCATGAGAATGAGCGCCAGGGAAGAATGAGGGATGTGGGCTCAACCGTGATCATGCACAAAGCCAGTATCCTTATATACCGGGCAAGGATTATATCTTGTATTTTAAAAAGAGCAATCCAAAAGATATGACAGGATGGACTGGTCTGGCGTATCTTCTCCTTGAGATGAAAGAAATTTGTTCTTCCAGAGTTTAAGGAATGTCTTTTTTTGGAGAGAGGATACTCGGAGGCAGGGTCAACAGAGGCATTGTTCCTGCCTGGGTTTGGGTTTGCCGCTGCGAGGTGGGCGATGCGGCGCGGTTCCAAGTGTAGACCGATTGGATATGAATTTTCATGCCGCGCTGATCCACGGTGGTCTTTTTGTATTGAGGGGACTGGCTGCCCATTTGGAGGTTCCAATAGCCCTCTTGGGTGGTTTT
>JAVFAP010000676.1:0-2500 GCA_034002445.1 bacterium
TTATCGCCACTCCAGACCACTGGCATCATGATATCCTGATCGCCGCCGTCCAGGCGGGCAAAGACTGCTACACCGAAAAACCCTTCTCCCACACCATTCAAGAAGGGCAAGAAATGGTGCGTGCGGTCCGCGCCACCCAGCAGATCGTCCAGGTCGGCAACCACCGCCGCAGCGGCGAGCACTGGAAACGCGCCCGCGAGGTGATCCAATCCGGTAAAATCGGCCAGGTCGTCGATGTCCGCGTCTTCGATACCCGCGACTGGACCCGAGGCGACCCGTGGTCGGCGCAAATCGCCGCCGGGCTGCAAGGCCACCTGGATTGGGACCGCTTCCAAGGCAAGGCCCCGCGCCGCGCCTTCGATCCCTACCGCTATTTCACGTGGCGCTGGTACTGGGACTATGCCGGCGGCCTGATGACCGATATTGGCGCCCACATGCTGGACGTCAACCAGTGGCTCACCGATATGGACGGCCCCCGTTCCGCCGTCGCCAATGGGGGGAACTACTATTTCTCGCATTGGGAAACACCAGACTCGGTCCACACCATCCTGGATTATGGCAAGTTCTCCACCGTCTTCACCGTCCAGTTTATTAACGACTACGAAAACGTTGGTGCTTTCTACTATGGCTCCGAAGGGACCGTTGTCGTTGATGAACTCCGCTCTGAAGTGCGGGTCCACCCGCGCGGCGAAAAGAAATACGAAGCGGTGGAAAAATGGGGCACCAAGTATGAGGGCGGTGACCACGTCCAGAACTTCCTGGAATGCGTGAAATCACGCAAGGAACCCAACTCCCCGGTCGAAGTAGGCCATAAAGTCATCACCGCCGCGCACCTGGCCAATATTGCCTACCGCTCCGGCAAACGGATTCAGTGGGACCCGGCCACCGAAGAAGTGATCGAACAAACCCGTATGGATCCAACCGACGCGTGGTTGAAAAAGCAAATCTAGTTTCATTCAACCGAACAAACCAAGGGGGGACGATATTCTGTCCCCCCTCTTTTTGTGATAGCAATAAACGGATGAGATCAGGCTCATCCCCCGTCGAATCCACCACCGGATCGGAAGGTCACATCGCCCCCGCTCTTCAAACCATTGGTGGATGAATAGGGCACACCCCGGAACCCGCTCTGCACCACTTCTCCATCAGGGCCACTGCCGAGTAAGGCAAACTCGCCTCGCCCCAAAGGACGGACCGCGCCTTCCCGCCCTGCGTTCCCGGGCAGGTAAGCATCAATATTGTAGTTGAATCCATTCCAGGCGTCCTGACAGCGGGGATCGTGATCAAAATAGGTATAGGTATCCAGCTGCCCTGTCCAGGTTTCGCTTTCCGCCACCTTCTTGGGTTCACGCAAGAAGGGATCCTGTGGAATACTGGAAATGTACGATACCGGCGTTGTCAGCGGCGCCATCACATCCCGCATCAGACGGGTGGCCTTATTGGAATTCCCAATATTTTTGAAATCCCGATTCAAAATATCCAGGCAGGTTTGGCCATCATCATCCCAGATATCGATCAGCAAACCACCCCGGTCCACCCGGAAGGCTTCGATCGCCGTCCCCAACGCCTTGCAATCCGCCTGCGACCGCGCCACCTTGGCCCGGGTTTGTGCATTCATGAAGTTCGGGACCGCGATCGCCGCCAAGATCCCAATGATCGCCACCACAATCAGCAATTCAATCAGTGTAAACGCTCGTTTTTTTTGTTCCTTCACAACCGTCCTATCACTCCTTTTGATGACTGGCATTGCATCGGCTACCAGTAGCCGATTTTCCGATTTACCCCCATGATAATTGGGATGATTTTACATCATACTATAATCATTCAGGGTTTACTCTTCAATAGGTAAGAGTGGATGGATTTCGAGGAATGAACCCCAAAATATCTGACAGACCTGGTTCTCCTATCAGGCTAAAGATGCTATCAACGACCTTCTACATGCAAGAGTTTTGTACGCTTTTTCACAGTACGTAATCCCAAGTACAAAACCGTCCCCCCCGTAAAAAAAATAATCCATACAAGATCCAAATGGAAAGCCTGATGGACAACCAAGTCACCAACCACTTCCAAAAGCGTAAAGGCAACGACAATGGCATAAAAGCCAGAATACTCCCGCCTGAGCACGGTACGCCAACTGAATGGCATGCAGGGAGGTGTCCAATTAGCCAAATAGGGGAAAAACGCCGGTGTCTTATTTGCCCAATCTTCATATACACTCCCATATTTCTCTCGGAGGAAGGCCTCTTCCGCAAACATAATCCTCTCATAGTAAAGGCAAAAAGCCAAGATGGTAATCACACTGATCCACCAGACATGGGGGAAAAGTGAAATACCCAGCCAGCAAAAGAAATTTCCCAGATAGAGAGGATGACGCACCACAGCGTACAACCCCGTGGTATTCAAGGTATCGGCCAATTGGCTGGATGTATTCCTGCCCGATGTCCCAGCCGGGACATGTCCGACAATATATACCCGAATTGCCATTCCTAGCAACGAGATT